>JBELMB010000285.1:0-4621 GCA_042088665.1 Sagittula sp. | reverse complement strand
GCAAGATAACCGGGTTGTCTGGCGGGCTTCCATTGGAAAACGGCAGGCAAAGGCCCGTATCGCGCCAATATGTTGCGCGTCAGACGGTGTCTGCCGGGCAGAGCGTCGCCAGTTGCGCGCTGTCGAGCGCGCCGCGCAGGCCAAGGCAGACCACGCCGGGGGCCACGTCCCGGGTGGCGGGCTCTGCCTCCCATCGCGGACCCACGGTCTGCAACTGCCAAAGCTGGCCATCCGCCCCGGTGACAAAGCCCTTGGCCCGGATCACGCCAAACCCACCTGTGGCCAGCCGTTCCGCAAGCGCCAATGCGTCGGTCGGGGCGCCAAACTGCAGGATGTGGCTGTCAAACAATCGGTCCGCATGATCTGCCGGCTGTCCTGTACCCGGATCGGCCACAGCGCCCAGGATCGTCTCTGGCGCGGTCTTGCCAAAGGCGCAGGGCACCTGCGCTGCGCCTCTGGTCTGGGCCGACAGCCAGTCGGACAGGCTCTTGGCCTCATCTTCGGGCAAGAGGTCTGATTTGTTGACCACCACGATCTCTGCGTCGCGCAACTGTCGCAGGATGGTGTCGCCGATGTAGTCGTCCTGTGCTGCGCGGCGCACGGTTTCGGCGTCGACCACCACCACCGTGCCCCCGGAGCGCAACCCGTCGATCAGGCTGAGCGTCGAGACGATCGCCCCCGGGATCGCAACACCGGAGCTTTCGATCAGCACGTGGTCCGGAGGGGGATCCATCGCGCGCAGATCATTCAGCGCACCGATCAGGTCATTGCCGAAAGAACAGCAGATGCAGCCCCCCGCGATGGAAATCAGGTCGTCGTCCTGTGCCTCGATCAGGTCTGCGTCGATGGGCAGCGCGCCGAATTCATTGACCAGCACGGCAAGGCGCCGCCCATCCGCATGCCGCAGAAGGTGATTGACCAGAGTTGTCTTGCCAGCGCCGAGGTAGCCGCCGATGGTCAGGACGGGCAGGGCCTCTGCAAAGGTCTGCGTCACCGTCACAGCGCCTCCGCCGCGAAGATACGCCCACCCTGCACGGTGCCCCAGACAGGGATGTCCTTCAGCGCGGCGGGCTCCACTTCTGTCGGATCGTCTTCGAGCACGGCGAAATCGGCGCGTTTGCCGACCTCGATGCTGCCGACCTCCCCGTCCATGTGCAGCGTGTAGGCCGCGCCCAGAGTGACGGCGCGCAAGGCGTCGGCCACCGGGATCTTTTCGCCCTCGCCCTGCACACGGCCAGAGGCGGTGATGCGGTTGACGGCGCACCATGCGGTGAACAGCGGGCCCAGAGGCGTCACTGGCGCGTCAGAGTGGATCGTCATCGGCACGCCGGTGTCCTGCGCCGTGCGACAGGCGTTCATGCGCTCCGCGCGCTCGGGGCCCACGGTCAGGCGATAGTGTTCGTCGCCCCAGTAGAAATGGTGGTTGGCAAAGAGGTTCACACACATGTCCAGCGCCTTCATCTTGCGGAACTGGGCCGCATCGGCGAGTTGGCAGTGCTGCAGGGTAAAGCGGTGATCCGGGCTGGGATGCGCCTTCAGTGCCGGTTCCAGCATGTCCAGCGCCATCTGTGTCGCCTGATCGCCATTGGTGTGGGTGTGCACCTGTACGCCCGCTTTCAGAGCGCGGTGGTACAGATCCGACAATTGGTCGGGTGCCGTGTACCACAGCCCGTTGGGCGCGCCGTTGTGATACCCGGGCCAGCGCATCCGCGCCGAAAACCCCTGAATCGAGCCATCGGCCACCGCCTTGATCCGGCCCAGCCGCAACCGGTCTGTGGAGAGGTCGCGCAGTTTCAGGGCATAGGCCACGACCTCTTCGGCGCTCATTCCAAAGAAGATGCGCAGCGGAACGATGCAGGCGGGAAAATTCGCGCGCCCCGTCACATCGCGCATCATCGCCACGCTTTCATCGGTCAGACGGGCTGCAAGGTCTGTGCAGGTGGTGACACCGGCGCGCACGCAAAGCTTTGCGTAGTCGATCAGCCCCTGTTCGTCGCAATCGGTGATCGAGCGGTCAAAGCCGACATGTGGCGTGACAGGCGTCATGGCCTCCATCCCGTAGATTTCACCGGTGGGCAGGCCGTCCGGGCCAAGCGGGATGCCTTCGTGGTTGATGCCGCTGCGCAGCAGGCCGGCCAATTCAAGCCCCTTGGTGTTCACGTTCAGGATATGGCCGGAGGCGTGCAGAATGCCGATGGGCCGCGTGGTCGAGACACGGTCGAGATCGGCACGCGATACGCGCTGGTTGCCCATGTAGATCGGGTCCAGCGACCAGCCGGTCAGGGGCACGTCGGGGTCGTCCAGTTGCGCCTCTGCCTCTTGCAGGCGGGCCACCACCGCGTCGATGCTTGTCAGCCCCGACCATGTCTTGCCGTCGGGATCGCGCCGGTCGAAATAGCCGACATAGGTGTTGCGCCACAGCGTGCCCTCCATGGTGTGGGCATGACCTTCGACGAAACCGGGCATCAGCACCTTGTCCGCAAAGCGCGTGTCCAGCGTGTAAGCCCCCCATGCCTCAAGGTCCTGAAGCGTGCCAGCGCCAAGGATCCGCCCTTCGCGCACAGCCACGTGGCTGACCACCGGCTGGTTGGGGTTCATCGTCAGGATCTTGCGCGCGGTATAGATCGTGGTCTGGGTCATGGCGGCTCGTTTCAGGCAAAGGGACAGGTTGTCGAAGCGTAGAAGGCTTTGCCCGCGAATGGAAAGGGCCGCGGCAGAGAAATCCGTCATTTCTGGCCGGGTGGGGCCGTCATCCGGCTGGTGCCGCACGAACACGCAGCGCCGCGCCCGCGCGTCCGACACAAGCTGCTCCGTAGGTGTCCGCCGGACCCGTTCAGTCTTCGCGCGATCCCTTAATGCAAATCGCCGTCTCACTGCGGAAAAACAGCGCTGGGCTGAAAAACAACGCTGGGTTGAAAAACAATGCCGGGCAGCGGCGCCGCAGTCGCTCGCATGCATCGTCGCGTGAACCTTGCGGAACTTGACCGGCCTCTTTTCACAACGAGGGGCTGCCCGGCGTGATCCTGACAAATGCATGGCGCCCAATTGATGGGTGACGCTCTTTTAGGCAAATCGCGCGTGCGCATGACCAAAAGCTGCGCGCAGTCTTGTCCTTTTTCACAAAGAGCGCTGAAACGGGGCAATGACAGACCGCATGACCATCGTTGTTGTCGAAGAAGACCGGGAGCGCGCCATCGCCATCGTCGATGCGCTCAAGGTCTCTGGCAGTTATGATGTGCATGTGATCGGCAATGTCTCCAGCCTGTCGCGGCGAATCGCGGCTGTGGCGCCCGACGTTGTGCTGATCGACATCAACAACCCCACGCGCGACATGCTCGAAGAGCTGACCCTCGCGTCGGGTCCCTTGGAACGCCCCGTCGCGATGTTCGTTTCCGGCGCCGCGGGGGACATGGCGCGCGAAGCGATCGAGGCGGGGCTGTCGGCTTATGTTGTCGACGGGATGCAACCAGAGCGGCTGAAGCCGGTGCTGGACGCGGCCATCGCGCGGTTCGAGATCGTGCGCCAGATGCGGCGCGAGTTGACGGAAACCAAGCGCGCCCTCGAAGAGCGCAAGGTCATCGACCGGGCCAAGGGCCTGCTGATGAAAGCCCGCGGTGTCGAGGAAGAAGAGGCCTATGCCCTCCTGCGCAAGGCGGCCATGGATCAGGGGCGCCGCGTGGCCGAAGTGGCAGAGGCCCTTGTCACTGCCTCGGGGTTGCTCTCATGATGACGGGACGCCTTTGCGCGGTGAGAACGCCATGAAGACGGTGCGCCTGCCCGTGGCCTATGTGCCGCTTGCGGATGCGGCTCCGCTGATCGTGGCGCATGAATTGGGGCTGGCGCGGGCCGAAGGCATTGACCTCGAACTGATCCCTGCGCCCTCGTGGTCGTCTGTCCGCGACATGCTGGCCTTTGGGCGGGTTGATGCGGCGCATCTCTTGTCGCCGGTGCCGGTCGCCATGGCCCTTGGGCTGGGCGGGGTGACGCAGCCGCTTTGCGCAGTTTCGGTCCTGTCGGTCAACGGCAACGTGATCGGTGTCAGCCGCGCGCTGGAGGCCCGGCTGCGCGACATCGGGTATGGCTTTGATTTCGCAGACGCGGCCAAGGCGGCCTCTGCACTGGCGCAGGTGGCCACGCGGCCGCTGGTCTTTGGCGTGCCGTTTCCGTTTTCCATGCATGTGGAGCTGCTGCACATCTGGCGCGAAGCGACGGAATTGGCCCGTGTCGGCATGGAAGTGCGGACCGTGCCCCCTCCGCTGATGGCACAGGCCCTCGCCGAGGGCGATGTGGATGCGTTCTGCGTCGGCGAACCCTGGGGATCCGTCGCGGTGGAAGAACAGTCCGGCGCGCTTCTGCTGCCGGGCAAGGCGCTGTGGTCCTTTGCACCGGAAAAGGTGCTGGCCGTGCGCACCGAATGGGCGGAGACCGAACCGCATCTGCTGGGCAAGCTCATGCGCGCGGTCTGGCGGGCGGGGCGCTGGCTCAATGCCGCCGACAGCCGCACGGCCGCGGCGGAGATCCTCGCGCAGAAGGCCTATCTTGACCTGCCGTCGGACGTCACGGATCGAGCGTTGACCGGTCGCTTTACGATTTCGGGGCAGGCGGAACAGCGCGAGGTCCC
>JBELMB010000284.1:0-4670 GCA_042088665.1 Sagittula sp. | reverse complement strand
GTCACGTGGTAATCGTCGCGCCGCAGCCGTTTTGCAAGGCTGCGGGAGATGTGGAACCCATCCAGAGGCAACACGCCACGACGCCTGGGATCGACCCAGAAAATTTCCGGGTCATCCCGCCGTTCGGCCATCGGAAAGATTCCGCTGCGGTAGGCGTGCAAGAGCAGCTCAGGCGACACGCTCATGTCACGCGGCCCCCTTCGTCAGGCGCGCGGGGGTCCCTTGAGAAAAAAGCGCAGGCAGCACAGGTCATGCACCCAGATTAGTCACCGAGCGCGCCGGCCTCCAGCCACTTTTCCAACCAGTGAATGTTGTAATCCCCGGTATGGATGTCTTTTTCCTGAAGGAGCGCATGGAAAAGCGGCACCGTGGTGTCGATGCCGTCGACGATCAATTCCCCCAGAGCGCGGTTCAGACGCGCCAGTGCCTCTGGCCGGTCGCGTCCGTGCACGATCAGTTTGGCGATCAGGCTGTCGTAATAGGGCGGGATGCGGTAGCCGTCATAGAGCGCGGAATCCATGCGGACACCAAGGCCGCCCGGCGCGTGGAAATGCGTGATGGTCCCGGGCGACGGCGAGAAATTCGGCAGCCGCTCGGCGTTGATCCGCACTTCGATGGCATGTCCGTTGATCTTCAGGTCGTCCTGCGTGAAGGACAGCGGTTCCCCGGCCGCCACACGGATCTGTTCGCGCACGAGATCGACGCCAAAGATGCCCTCGGTCACGGGGTGTTCCACCTGCAAGCGGGTGTTCATCTCGATAAAGTAGAACTCCCCGTCTTCGTAGAGGAATTCGATGGTACCGGCGCCGCGGTATCCCATCTCGGCCACGGCATCTGCGCAGATCGCACCGATCCGGGCGCGCGCCTCCGGCGAGATCGAGGGGCCGGGCGCTTCTTCGAAGACCTTCTGGTGGCGCCGCTGCAAGGAGCAGTCGCGCTCCCCAAGGTGAACGCCGCCCCCCTTGCCGTCGCCAAAGACCTGGATCTCGATGTGGCGCGGACGCTGGAGATATTTCTCGATGTAGACTTCGTCGTTGCCAAAGGCTGCCTTTGACTCTGCGCGGGCCGTCTGAAAGGCCCTTTCCATCTCTGCCTCAGAGGTGGCAACTTTCATCCCGCGCCCGCCGCCGCCTGCGGTGGCCTTGATGATCACCGGGTACCCAAAGTCCGCGCCGATGGCCTTGGCCTCTTCCACCGTGGCGACGCCACCTGCGGAGCCCGGGACGACCGGGATGCCCAGAGTCCTGGCCGTATCCTTGGCGGTGATCTTGTCGCCCATGGTACGGATATGCTGGGCCGAGGGGCCGATGAAGGTCAGGTCATGGTCCTCGACAATCTGCACAAAGCGGGCGTTCTCGGAGAGGAAACCATAGCCGGGATGGATCGCTGTGGCGCCCGTCACTTCGCAGGCCGAGATGATTGCGGGCAGGGACAGGTAGCTGTCCGTCGATGGGGCTGGCCCGATGCAGATGGCTTCATCCGCCATGCGCACATGCATGGCATCTGCATCCGCGGTGGAATGAACGGCAACCGAGGGAATGCCCATCTCGCGGCAGGCCCGGATCACGCGCAGGGCAATCTCGCCCCGGTTGGCGATGAGGATTTTGTCAAACACGTTGCGCGCGCCTCACTCGAGGATCACGAGGGGCGCACCGTATTCCACGGGCGCGCCGTCTTCGACGAGGATGCGTTTCACGGTGCCGCTGCGGGGGGCGGGAATGTGGTTCATGGTCTTCATCGCTTCGACGATGAGCAGCGTGTCGCCTTCGTTGACCTGCTTGCCGATCGAGATAAAGGCGTCGGAGCCGGGTTCGGCCTGCATGTAGACGGTGCCGACCATGGGCGAGGTCACCGCGCCGGGATGTGCGGCGGGATCCTCGGGCAGGTCAGGCGCCGGTGCGGCAGATGCCACCGGTGCGGTGACGGGCGCGGCGACAGGCATGACGTGTGGCTGCTGAACCATCACGGGCGCGGGCAGGCTGCGTGTGATGCGAACGTTGAGGCTATCGTCGTCGCCGTATTCGCGTTTGACCTCAAGCTCTGTTAGATCGTTGCTCTTCAAAAGCTCCGCCAGGGCCTGGATAAAGACCACGTCTGCGTCTTTGGTGCTGTCGCTCATACCGTCCTCTTGCTTTTGTCTGGCGCGGCGTGCCACGGGCCGCGGACCTTCGCGCTTATAGGTGAGGTTTCGCGCGGAGAAAAGCAACCGCAGGGACAATTGCGCAGGCCATCGGCAAAAGGTTACCTGTCCAAGGGGGGCGAGCAGTGCCCATGGATCACTCAGGGGGGAGAGCGCGATGAACATCGCAGATTGGTTGCGCCGTGCCGCGCAAGACGCACCAGAGCGCGAGGCGCTGTTCCTTGGGGCGCAGGCAGTGGCCAGCTATGCAGAGTTTGAGCGGGCGGTCTCTTGCCTCGCGACGGGGTTACAGGCCCGGGGTGTGTCTGCGGGTGACCGTGTCGCGCTCTTCATGACAAATGTGCCAGAGTACCTCGTGGCGCAATATGCTGCGTGGTACCTTGGCGCGGCAGTGGTTCCGATCAACGCCAAGCTTCACGCCCGCGAGGCGGGCTGGATCCTTGAGAATTCCGGCACCGCGCTTGTGTTCGCCACGCCGACACTGGCCCAGGCGCTGGCCCAGGCGCTGGCCGAAGTAGAAGGCGCGCCGCAGATTGTCGAGGTGGGCGGGGCGCATTGGGACGAGATGGCCAAGGCCGATCCGCTGACCGGACCTTCCGCGCGGCGGCCGGAGGATCTGGCGTGGCTGTTCTACACCTCGGGCACCACCGGGCGGCCGAAAGGCGTGCAGATCACGCACCGCATGATCATGACCATGTCGCTGACCTATCAGGTTGATTGTGATGTCGTGCACCCGGGGGATGCCGCGATCTATGCTGCACCGCTCAGCCATGGTGCCGGGCTCTACAACGTGATGCATGTGCGCGCCGGGGCGCGGCATGTGTTTCCCGTGTCGCAGGGCTTTGATCCGGGGGAGTTTCTCGATCTCGCAAAGGATCTGGGTCAGGCGCATGCCTTCATGGCGCCGACGATGGTGCAGCGCCTGACGCGCCACGCGCGGGCTGCAGGGCGCAAGGGGGATGGGCTCAAGACCGTGGTCTACGCTGGCGGGCCGATGTACACGGCGGACATCCTCGACGCGGTGGATCAACTCGGCCCGGTCTTCGTGCAGATCTACGGGCAGGGGGAATGCCCCATGGGGATCACCGCCCTTTCGCGCGCTGATGTGGCGGACCGCAGCGCTGCAAACTGGCGCACGCGTCTGGGGTCGGTGGGCAAGGCGCAGGCGGCGGTGGAGGTCTGCGTGGTGGGCACCGACGGTGCGTCCCTGCCACCGGACAGCATGGGGGAGATCCTCGTGCGCGGTGACATCGTGATGCCGGGCTATTGGCAAAACCCGCAAGCTTCGGCAAAAGCGTTGAAAGACGGCTGGTTGTGGACCGGTGACATGGGATCGATGGATGCCCACGGCTATGTCACATTGAAGGACCGGTCCAAGGATCTGATCATCTCCGGTGGTACGAACATTTACCCCCGCGAGGTCGAGGACGCCTTGCTGGAACATCCCGACATTCTGGAAGCGGCGGTGATCGGCCGTCCGCACGCAGAATGGGGAGAAGAGGTGGTCGCCTTCGTGGTGACGCAGGCAGAGATGGACCCCGCCAGTCTGGATGCGCATTGTCTTGACCGCATTGCCCGGTTCAAGCGACCTAAGGCCTATTTCGCGCTGACGGCCTTGCCAAAGAACAACTATGGCAAGGTGCTGAAGACCGAGTTGCGTCAGAAATTGGCGGCCTCTTCATAGGCGGGCAACCGCAACGCGGCTGGCTCAGCCTTGGCGCCTGTGGGCGACTGGTGGTCCTGTGGCGGCTTGGGTTCGGGCGTGGCTCGCGGTTCCGGCGCTTTCACCACGTCTTCTGCACGGGCCTTTTCGTCGCGCGGTTTGCGCGATTCGAAGGGCAGGAAGACCGGCTCGGTCGTCTCGACACGTGCCTGTTCTGCCTCTGGCGCATCGGCCTTCGCCAGCATGCTGGCCTGCTCGTTCAGCATCTGGCTGATCTTGATCTGCATGATGGAAGGTGGTCCATCATGGGTCTGTGGATGAGGTTCGCCCTGCGCCTTGTGCCAGAAGGCTTGCGGCGGGGTGTGATTGCCCAACTGCGTTTCCGGACGCCGTGCGTCCAGAATGGGTTGCACTTTTTGAGAGGGCGCCAAATCCTCGGTGGTGCCGGGCAGGCCGTGTGGATGGCCTGTGATTTGTGGCGCGCTCAAGCTTACGGGTCCTGAGAGTTGCATCTGGCTGCTCCGTCCAGCGCGCCCCCACCAGACTTCTTTAACACGATGTGCATGTTTTGTACCGGGATGCCTAGAATTGAAAGCAGTTTCGTTGGGCTTGGTTTACACAGCCTAATGACGCGTTGACCTTCGAAACAGAAGGTCGGGCGCTTGGGCCGCTTTTCAATTGACGTGGCAACCGTTTTCGGACAACCGCGCGAGCCTTTGAATTTTTCGCAGGCGCTGCTGCCCCATGACAAAAAAAGGCAGCCCCGCGGAGGCTGCCTTTCCTGAATTCTTTTTAGTTCGAGGTGCTTATCCGTTCATCCTGTTTTCAATGAGGTCCTCGACGACGGATGGGTCTGCGAGTGTTGAT
>JBELMB010000283.1:0-4683 GCA_042088665.1 Sagittula sp. | reverse complement strand
CTGCGCTGGGCCTTGAACTGGTCCTTGAGAACATCGAGGACCGCGACCCCTACGCGCGGGTCAAGCTGGCCGAGCATTTCGACAGCCCTGCCATCAAGGTGTCCATCGACACGGGCCACGCGGCTTGGGCCCATGGCATCTGTAAGGCCCCGGCTGTAGACCGCTATGTGCGGGCCGCGGGCAACATGCTGGCCCATGTACACCTGCAGGACACAGACCATTTTGCGGACCGGCATTGGGCCATCGGGGACGGCAGCCTGCCGTGGTATGGCATCTTCTCCGAGTTGGCTAAGCTAACCTCGAACCCACGCCTGATCATCGAACTCAAAGACCACAACGCCGTTCAACGGTCCGCCGCCTGGTTGGCCGAACGGGGCCTCGCACAATGAGGGTTTTCCGATGAGGTTTCCAGACCTGCTCCGTCTGGCTGTAGACGGTTCAGCGGCCACCGAAACCTATTCGCCTCAGCAGCGCCACCGCATCGCGGTGGCACTCATCCTTTTTAGCGGCGTGACCATGGCGGGCATGATGGCAGCTTTGAAGTTCGCCGCAGACGTCATGTCGCTTTGGCAGATGATGGCGCTGCGCTCTGGTCTTGCGGCGATCCTTGTCTTGCCCCTGTTTCATTGGGCCGGGATCACTGTCCTTCCCGCTCAAACCGCCGTGTTGCGGCTCTACGCGGTGCGCGTTCTCTTGGCGGCGGGTGGGATCATTTGTTGGATTACCTCGATTGTGTATTTGCCGCTGGGCGTGGCCAGCGCGATCAGCTTTTCCAAGGGGCTCTTTGTGCTGTGGCTGGCGGCATTGATGCTTGGCGAGACCATCACATCGGTCAAGGTCATCACCACGGTGATGGGCTTTGTCGGTGTGCTCATGGTCTTGGAACCCGTCGGTGGCGGATCTCTTGGCGCGGGCGCGTTGGGCATGCTTGGCGCGCTGTTTGGGGCGCTTTTGACGGTGGTGATCAAACGCATGTCCAGTACGGAGCCCACCATCCGGATGATGTTCTACCCGCTCGTGGGGATATCCGTGCTGTTTTCGGGGCCCGCCTTGATGACCTGGCAACCCATGGGCCTAGCGGCCGCAACAGTGACCGGGGTTATGGTGGTCCTTGGCATGCTCAGCCAATGGTGCTTTATCAGCGCCTACCGCCTTGGGGAGGTCTCCGCTCTTGCGCCTGTGGAATATAGCCGCTTGGTCATGGCAATTCTGGCAGGCTTCGTGTTCTTTGGCGAAATCCCGACCTGGATCGCCGTTCTGGGCATGATGCTGATTGCAGGAGCCAGCTATGCGGCGCTGCTCTATGGCGCCAGCAAGCACACCGCCACGCCGGACGGCACGCCTGAAATCAGTTTGAAACCACCAGGCGACGCATAGCGGTCGCACAGCCAGACTACAGTCTTTTGGGCGCGCGCAAGCGGCCAGCGCGTCACTCGGTACGAAACTGCGCGTGCGCGGTAGGGCGTTTCGCAAACCGTCGCGCCGGTTCGCCTCAATCAGGTGGAATCCGGACACCGGTGGTCCGCCTGGACTCCACGAGGGGTCCAGCGGCCACCGAACGCACCCGGTGCCAAAGGTTTGTTTTTTCGTGGTTTTCAGCGGATCGAGGGTGGATGCCTGCGCGGGGTGGCTTCCCAAAAAAGCGGCCCTGTCGCTAGCGATATTGCGCGCTTCGCCCGCCAGCATACGAAAGTGGCCCAGAAGGAACCAAGAACTCAATGGGTTAGCAGATTGGACCCCGTCTGGACCCCTCTTTGGACCCCGGGGTCCAGCGGCGCGGGCCGTCCCGCGCGCGCCTCTCCCGAGTATATCCCTTTTCTAACCCCCAGCGGGGCTTTCTGTCTCATCGAAAACTGTCCGGCGGACACTTTCCTAGTGGCTGCGGGCGCTTACGCGCCAGCGGCCAGTTCGATCACGCGGCGCTTCGACATGTTGCGGTTGAACCGTCGCCTATTGAGGGTCAGCGCGATGACGGAAATGCCGAATTGCCAGTGCTGGTGGGCGGCAGAGCGCTGCAAACCGACCGCCCAGCAGATCTCCTTCCAGCGTTCGCCGTGCGCCTTCATCCAGACGATCTTGCCGTCGATGGGCTCGAGGCAGGCGGTCCAGGTCAGCGTCTCCTCCATCCGGCTGATCGCCTGCGGCGAGGGCAACACGCGCATGGGCTTCGGCTCCTGGCCCACCTTGTCGGCGAAGCTGTAAACCATCTCGGGCCATGTGCTGAAATACCCCTGCCTGCGGGGCTCTGGCAGGCGCTTCAGAACGAAGGCGGCCTCAGTGAGCCGCTCTTCGACCAACTCGGGTGTCCAGTCCGTCATTGTGACACCTCCCGATCTCGCGGGCACTGCCCGTACAGTTTCTCACCGAGCTGCCGGACCAATTCCCGTTCGGGCCAGGTCAGGCGGTGGTCGTCGACGGCCACGGCCAGCAGACCTTGCTCCTGCCAGCCGTCGCGTTTGACGTCGTCGGGGCTGCGGCGATGCCCGCCATAGCCCTTGGGCACAAACCGCATACCGCTCATTGCATGCCCCCCTTTGTCTCAAGCGCCCAGAACAGGATCGCGATAGCATCGGCCTCATTGTCGTCAGCTGGGCTGAATCCGCGCGACCGAGCGGCGGTGATCATGGCGTCCTTGTTGGCATTGCCCTTGCCGGTGGCGAACCGCTTGATGGTGCCGACGGGCACGCCCTCGTAGGGCACGCCACGCATCTCGGCCCATGCGGTCAGGGTGGCCATCAGACCGCCGTAGACATGGGCCGCGTCGGTGCCCGCGTGGCGGCGGACTTCCTCGAACCAGATGGCGGCGATGGGCCCGGACAGCCGGTTGAGTTCGGCAAGCCAGTTGCCGAACCGGAGGTAACGCATGCCGCCGCCGTCGAAACGGCCGGGACGGAAGGACACGGTGCCGCTGGTGATCAGCCCATCGGCGCCATGCAGGGCCCAGCCGGTCGTCGTGCCGAGATCGAGCGCCAACAGTGTACGGTCGGCGCGGAAGGCAGGCGGCAGATCGGGGATTGCCTCGCGCATCCTGGTGGTCAGAGTCGCTTCAGCCATCGTGGTCTCCTTTTCGGGTTGGCTGCGGGGGTGGAAGACGACGGCGGTCATGTGCTTGGCGGTACGGGCCGCCGTCGTCGGATCGGGATGTGCAGGGAGCGTCGAAGCACGCGTGCGCGGATACCCCCCGACGTATGGGAGGAGAGGCCAAACCTTCCGGTTGGCCTCCCCATACGTAGTATGGGGGCTTTCATTGTTCGTCCTCCAATCAGCGTAAGATGCTGAATTCATTTGCGTTTTGAGGACGAACAGAGGACGTACAAGAGGATGAACATGTTCGACCTCTTTTCGCTCCAAGTGATTGATTTCATTGGATTGAGGACGAACAACGGCGGAGGACGAACATGTTTGTCCTGAGGTCGAACAGAGGACGTACAAGTCAAAATCAGGCATTATCATCCTCCCGGATCGACCAATCGGAAGGATCTTCGAGGTCCATGCACTGCCCGTTGGAGGGCGACTTGTAGTGGCTCGGGACGACCGGAATGATGTCGTCCAATACCTCTCCGGTCTCCGGATCAATCCGGCCCTTGCGGCCGAACACCATGCCTTCAGCGCAGAGATAGCCGAAGCGCGACCGGACCACGGAGTGGCCGAATGCCGTGCCGTCGCGCAGGAAGCGGATGTCGCCTTTCGTAGCCAACACATTGATGCGGTCTCGGATGGTGAACTGGCTACCAAGACCGCGCTGGTTCTCGAACGCCTCGCGGAACTGGGTCGAGGTGTAGAGTTTGCCCTCGGCCGCCTCGTCGATCAGGATCGACAGGATGACATCGCGCTTGCGATCCCGCTCGGCATCATGCTTCGCGCCGACGTCCTGGCGGACCAAACGCTCATTTATCGGATTGATCTCGACCCATTGGCCGCCGACCTTGTCGATCACCTTTGGCGGCAACGCGGGACCATTGCGCAGCTCGATCTCGAGTTTTCGCTCCGACAAGTCCTCGTCCGGGCGGTGCAGGATCAGGCCAGAGGTGTAGAACCCGCGCAGCGCGCTGGCGCCGGAGAGCGCAAGGAAAGGATCGTCCTTCACCTGCTGCTTGCTGAGCTTCTTGGTGTGGTGGATCAGGATGACCCCACAGTCGGGGTCGATATGGTCGCGCAAAACCTCCACCCGCTCCTTCAGGAAAAACATCATGGCGGTGTTGTCATTCTCACCTCCACCATCGGGCCCGCCGTCGAAGAGGTTCCGGATCGGGTCGACGCAAAGGATGTCGGGCGGTGCCTCCGGGAACGCTGTTTGCACGGCGCGAGCGACCCGCACGCTGCCTTCGTTGTCGAGCAGCATCTTGAGCTTTGGCGTTGCGACGAAGGTGTCGCGCGCGGCGGCCAACACCTCTGGCGGCAGGGCAATCTGCTTCAGCCGTTCGCGCAGATAGTGATACTGGATCTCTGCCTGCAGGTAGAAAATGCGCAGCGGCCGCGGCGGGGTGAAGCCGAGGAACGGCACGCCAGCGGCCATGTGGACGAGCCAGGAAATCAGAAGATCGCTCTTGCCGACCTTGGGCGCGCCACCCAGCACCAGAAGTCCGCCCGGCGTCAGGACACGCGGCGCGATGATGTCTTCGGGCATGGGGCTCTGGTCGTCCAGCAGCGCGCCGAGCGTGAAGGCAGGCATGTCCTCCGGCC
>JBELMB010000067.1:0-24572 GCA_042088665.1 Sagittula sp. | reverse complement strand
GCGCTTGTGGGCTCTTCCGGTGCGATCCTGTCGTACATCATGTGCGTCGCGATGAACCGGTCCTTTGTGTCGGTCATTCTGGGCGGCTTTGGCGAAACCAAGGGCGAGCAGATGGCCGTCGAGGGTGAGCAGATCGCCATCGACGCGGATGGTGTGACGACCGCGCTCGAAGAGGCGGACAGCGTGATCATCATCCCGGGCTACGGCATGGCTGTGGCGCAGGCCCAGCAGAACGTGGCCGAACTGACCCGGCGCCTGCGGGCCAAGGGCAAGGAGGTGCGCTTTGCCATTCACCCGGTCGCGGGTCGTCTGCCGGGGCACATGAACGTGCTTCTGGCCGAGGCCAAGGTGCCTTACGACATCGTGCTGGAGATGGACGAGATCAACGATGACTTCCCCGAAACCGATGTGGCCATCGTGATCGGTTCGAACGACATCGTGAACCCTGCGGCGCAGGACGATCCCAACTCCCCCATTGCTGGCATGCCTGTTCTGGAGTGCTGGAAAGCCAAGCAGGTCTTTGTGTCCAAGCGTGGTCAGGGCACGGGCTATTCGGGTATCGAGAACCCGCTGTTCTTCAAGGACAACACGCGCATGTTCTACGGCGATGCGAAGAAGTCGCTCGACGATCTGCTGACGCGCATTTCCTGAGGGAACGCGGGGTCAACCCCGCGCTACCTCGGCAGTTCATGTGATGAGGGCCCCGCTCACCGGCGGGGTCCTTTCTTGTTTGGCGGACCGATGTTGGCGTGCAGTGGATCTGCGATCCGGGGATTTTCGACCCTTTTGACCCTTCCTCGCACAAGGTGGGGGCATGACAGCGGGATCAGAACGGCTGCCCCGAACCGCGCCCTGCCCACAGCCGTTGCGTCGCCAAAGAGACGATGGCGGCGATCCTCTCTGATCCGCAAGTACGGTCCTTCCGGGTCGCGATTTGGGCGGGGACCAATGGCACCCGAGCCTTGCGGCGACGCTGGCTTTTCGTCCCAGAGGTGCTCCTTGTTGCGCGAGGGGCTTGGGGTGTGCAGGTGCCGCAACGCACTGACGAAGGCCGTACCAACCGTGTCGTGCGGTCTTCCCTTGTGGCGGCCTGTTTGATCGCTCTGACCGCAAGCCAGCACTGTCCTGATTGGGGCAGTTTCGTCTTGTCGACATCCGGTCTTGGGCCAAAGATCCCGATTGCACCGTTCGGAGATCCCAGCCCTGTATCACCGGTTGGTGCGTCGGAGTCTCAGCTCGAATTGGCGGGCCTTGCGCCGAGAATTTGCCTGCCCAAGGGGCCGCGGGTGATCACAGATCCGGCACACCGCCTGATTTGCAGATGCTAATTCATGATTTGCAAATTAATTGCCGCTGTGGCGGGGCGTCCTCTTGCAGCAGGTTGCAAGCTGGGGCAGAACCTCCGCCACAATAGAAGTGACGAAAGGGGATCTGATGAACCTGTCCATGAACCGCGATGTCCTGGCAGAAGCCTTTGGAGCAAACGAAGGGGCGGCACTGCGCCTCAAGCAGGTTGCCTTGGTGGTGCTGGGTGTTCTTGCACTGGCCATTGCTGCCAAGATCAAGGTCCCGATGTGGCCCGTGCCGATCACCATGGGCACCTTTGCGGTGCTCACCGTTGGGGCCGCCTATGGCCCGCGCCTCGGTATGGTGACGATCCTTGGGTACATGATCGTGGGTGCCCTTGGCTTTGATGTTTTCGCGGGATCCTCGGCGGAGACCTTCGGACTGACCTACATGATGGGCGGCACGGGCGGCTATCTCGTGGGCTATGTGCTGGCGACGCTGGCGCTTGGTGTGCTGGCGCGCGCCGGCTGGGACCGTTCCGTGCCCAAGATGGCTGGTGCCATGCTGATCGGCAACGCGCTGATCTACGTGCCGGGGCTGATATGGCTGGGCATGCTCTATGGTTGGGACAAGCCGATCCTGCAGTGGGGCCTGACACCCTTCCTCATCGGTGACGCGATCAAGCTGGCGCTGGTGGCGTTGATCCTGCCCGCCGCGTGGAAGCTGGTCGGCCGCGCCCGGGGCTGATCACACCTGCAACGATTTCGCAAAGGCCGGGCGGCGTGCCCGGCCTTTCTTGGTCTTGGGGGCCGGCCTTTGTTGTGGGATTGCGCGGCCCGTCTGTTCCAGCGCTCTGTTCCAGTCAGATCCCGGGCTCATGGCCGGACCGTGGTCCAATGGGGCGCGCAGCTGTGTCACCGCAACGCGAGGTGGTGGCAGCCCTTTGTGCGGGTGATACAGGGCAAACCAAGGCCTGCAACCAACAAGCACAGCACCTGCGACCAGCTCAGCCTTGACGGCCTGCCTGCGCCTTCCTGGCCTCCAGCACACCCAATACGATGGAGGTCAGGATGCACAGCGTAAAGAGGTACAGCCCCCATGCCGTCTCCACCCGGCCGACACCCATGCCCTTGGCGAGGGTGATGTAGACCGCGATCAGGAACACATCCGCCATGGCCAGCTTGCCCAACAGGTTCACCACGGGCAAGGCGCGGGAGTCGAGGAAGTGGAACTGGATCAATGCAAGGCCGAGGGTCTTGAGCATCGGCGCAAAAAGCGCAAAGACCGTCACCATCAAGGCCAGAAAGACATCAGACCCCCAAAGCGACTGCAACCCCGTGACGACAGAAATCTCCGTCATCCCGAACAGCGGCAAGAGCCCCGCGCGCATCAAAGGCGCAAACCAGGCGACCGGGTAAGCGACGAGCAAGACGAGGTTCACCCAGCGCAGCATGATGTAGCGCGGGGTTGACCCCGCGTCCCTGTTACGATGTCCACCACCAAATCCCCAACAGTCCGAGCAGCATGAGCACATGCAGCGCATCGATCCAGCGCCAGCGGGCATTCGGCATCACCGACCCCACGAGAAAGACCACCGAAGGCACGATCAGCGCGGCCATACCGCCGCTCTCGGCCATCATCTGCGCCGCAGAGGCGTAGACAGGGCCCTCGTTCAGCCCCGCCGCGGGCGCAAACACCGTGGCCACCCCTCCAAGCGCAAGCACAAATGTCACAAGCGCGGGCCATCGCGCAATGCCGCGCCCGACAATCACCCGCACGAAGGCGAGCACGGCCAGCACTTCGAGATAGACGAACTTCTTGATGAAGATAAACGCCAGCAGCACTGGATCAGGTTCGAAAAAGCTCATCTCACCGCCTCGATAGGGCCATCGGCGCGGCCCGAAATGAATTGCGTTACATAGGCATCGCCGGAACTGTCCATCGCGCTCACCGGGCCCTGCCACTGGATCACCCCGGCGTGCAACATGGCCACCGTGTCGGCAATGGCGCGCACGCTGGACATGTCATGGGTGATCGTCATGGCCGTTGCGCCCATCTCTGACACGATCTCGCGGATCAGGTCGTTGATCACCCCTGCCATGATCGGGTCCAGCCCGGTGGTCGGCTCGTCGAAAAAGATGATCTCCGGCTCGGCCGCGATGGCCCGTGCCAGCCCGACACGCTTTTGCATGCCGCCCGAAAGCTCAGCCGGGAAACGCTCTGCCACGTCCGGCGTCAAACCGACCCGTCGCAGCTTTTCGATGGCGATCTCACGGGCTTCGGCGCGCGGGCGCTTGGCCGGACCACGGGCCAGCCGGAACGCGACATTCTGCCAGACGGGCAGGGAATCGAACAGCGCCGCCCCCTGAAACAGCATCCCGAACCGCGCAAGGAAGGCGTCGCGATCGGTGCGCGTCACATCCTCACCGTCCAGCGTGATCTGGCCCTTGTCCGGGGTCACGAGGCCAAGGATCGATTTCAACAGGACAGACTTCCCGGTGCCGGATCCGCCGATGATCACCATCGAGGTGCCGCGCGCAATCTCGAGGTTCACGCCTTGCAGGACCCCGTTGTCGCCAAAGGCCTTGTGGACGTCGCGCAGCGTGATCATGACCACCCCCGGCCCGTCAGAAGCGCAGTCAAAGCGGCGCGGAAAGATGCGAAGGATCCCGAAGTCATAACGAGAAAAACGCCCCCGTCAGCAAGAAGTTGGCCGCAAGGATCAACACCGCGGCGGCCTCCACCGCGCTTTTGGTGGCGCGGCCCACGCCCTGCGCGCCGCGCCCCGAGGACATGCCGAAATAGCAGCCCATCAGCGCGGCCAGCCCCCCAAAGGCACAGCCCTTTGCCAGCGACGAGACAATGTCGCGCAATTCAAGGAAATCCACGGTGTTCTTGAGGTAGGTGGCCGCGTTGAAATCCAGCGCCCCCGTGGCGACCGCATAGCCGCCGAAGATCCCGATCACGTCGCCCACCGCCACCAGCACCGGCACCACCAGCAGCGCGGCCAGAACCCGGGGCGCCACGAGGTACTTCATCGGGTTGGTCGACAGCGTGACCAGCGCATCGATCTGTTCGGTCACTTTCATGGTCGCGATCTCAGCGGCGATCGAAGAGGTCACGCGGGCCGCGATCATCAACCCCACAAGCACCGGTCCCAGCTCGCGCACCATACCGATGGCGACGATCTGCGGAACCACGGCTTCGGCGTTGAAGCGCGCCCCACCGGCATAGATCTGCAAGGCCAGCGCGCCGCCGGTAAAGAGCGCGGTCAACCCGACCACGGGCAGCGACAGCCAGCCAATGTTCAACAGCGCCAGACCAAACTCACGCGGATAGATCGGTGGCCGCAGGATGTGGCTCAGCGCTTGCAGGGCGAACAGCGTCACGCGTCCGACCGCGCCCAGCATCTGCGCCGTTGCACGTCCCAATGCCCCCAGCGGCGCCAAGAGCCGAGCCGCAGCGGTCATCCGCCAGTATAGTGGCGCGCATATCGCGCCCCCAGAGAGGTCAGGATTTCATAGCCGATGGTGTCGGTCCAGCGGGCGAGCGTCTCGATGTCCTGATGCTGGCCGAGGATCTCGGCGCTTTCGGGATCGCCCTGCACGTTCGATACGTCGAGCGCGATCATGTCCATGGACACACGGCCCAGCACCTTGCAGCGGGTCTCTCCGATCCAGGCGGAGGCCTGCGGCCCCATGCTCCGATGCAGCCCGTCCGCATAGCCCGCCGCGATGGTGGCCACGCGCGTCGGTGTCCGGGCGATCCATGCGTTGCCATAGCCCACGCTTTCGCCGGGCAGCACGTCGCGGGTCTGAATGACCGGCACGTCCAGCCGCACCACGGGACGCGAATCCACAAAGGGCAGCCCGCCGTACAGGCCGATCCCCGGCCGTGTCATGTCAAAGTGGTAGGAGGCCCCCAGAAGCACGCCCCCCGTCGCCGCCAGAGACCGCGGCGCGTCGATGCCATCGGTCATCTCGGCAAAGGTGCGCAATTGCCGGGCGTTCATGGGATGATCGGGGTCATCCGCACAGGCGAGATGGCTCATGACCAGCCGCGGGCGCTGCGCCAGCGCGATGTCCCTCAGCGCGGCCCATTCCGCCGGTTCCATCCCCAACCGGTTCATTCCGCTGTCCAGCTGAACGCCAAAGGGATGCCCGGGCAGGCCCTCGACATGGACCAGCATCTGGTCGATGGAATTGATCATCGGCACGAGGTTGGCGTCGCGGATCAGGGGCAGGTCGCCGGGCATGTGGCCCGAAAACACGCAGATTTCCGGGCCGGAGCCAAGGATCTGCCGCAGCGCTGCGCCCTCTTCGGCGGCGGCCACGAAGAAGCTGCGCGCCCCTTCCCGGGCCAACGCCGGTGCCACCTGCGCCATGCCAAGCCCGTAGGCATCGGCCTTCACCACGGCGGCGGTCTCCCCCTCCGTCAGTGCGTTCAGCGCGTGCCAGTTGGCGCAGAGCGCCGCGAGATCAATTGTCAACCGTGCCAAGCCCATACCCCGTCTTTGGCTGGATGCGGGCGAGGGTCAAGGGGGAAAAGATGCGTCAGGGGGCCGCTTGGCCACCCGTGGCGGGATCCGCTCTTGGCAGGGCGGGCCTGTGGCGTATTCTGGCGGCATGGCACACGAGTCTCCTGCATGACGTCCAGGTTGCGGCTGGAAACCGCGCTCTTCCTGCTTGCGCTGGGGTATCTGACGGTTTTGCCGGTGGGTCGGCGGCATCGCCGCTACGATGATTTTCGCGTGCGCTCGGTCAAGTTTCACACGCTGGTTGCCGCGTTGGTCGGCGCTGTGGGGGCCGTTGTGCTGGTGCTCGCCACGCTGGTGCTGCCCTGGACGGCAGCCGTGATCCTGGCCCTTGCCGGAGTGATCCTTGCCACCGGCGGCTTTCACGAACGCGGATTCGCCAAGGCCGTGGACGGGCTGTCCGACCGGCAGGCGCATCGGGATCTGGCGCTGGCGCGGATGGAACAGGCGGCACTTGGCCCACACGGAGCGCTGGCGCTGGGATTGGCGCTTGCGCTGAAGCTGTCCCTGCTGATGGCCATGCTGCCGGGAGAGGCCGCTGCGGCCTTGGTTCTGGGCCAGGTGCTTGGGGCGATGTCGGCGGTGCACATGCGGGCCAGTTGCGCCTCTGCGCGCAGCGCCGGCATGCAGGTGCTGGCCCCCGGCGTCACCGGTGAAGGCTACCAGCTTGCGCTCGGCTTTGCCTGCGCGCTGTGCCTTGTGTTGGTGCCGGTCTTTGGCGTCTGGGCGATGGCGCTGGCGATGACCAGCGCCGTGCTGGCGGGGCAGGGGTTCTACCGTCTGTTCCTGCACCGGATTGGAGGGTTTACCGGCGCGGGACTGGCTGGCGCTCAGCAAATGGGAGAGCTGGGCGCGCTGCTTGGGCTAAGCCTCGCGTTGTGACCGGCGCGCCTTGGGTCAGATGAGTTCTTAGGATCAGGCCGGTTCTTAGGATCAGGCCAGTTCTGTCTCGATCTCTGCGCCTTTCTCCAGTGTCTTGTGCACCGGGCACTTGTCGGCGATTTCCATCAACCGGCTGCGCATGGCGTGGTCCAACTCACCTTCCAGCGTGATCCGGCGGGTAAAGCGGTCGATGCGCGTTTCCTTTGCGGTTTCAGCATCTTGGGCGTGAACCTTGTCATGGGTCACATCGACCGAAATCCCGGTCAGGGGCCAGCCTTTGCGACGTGCATACATCCGGATCGTCATCGAGGTGCAGGCCCCGAGACCCGCCGCGACAAAGCCATATGGCGACATGCCCTTGTTTGAGCCGCCATAGGCCTGTGGTTCATCCGCCAGCGCGTGATGGTGCGGGCCGTTCTGAATGTCCTGCAAAAAGCCCGCCGGATCTGTCTCTGTTACGCGGGTCACGCCTTCGGGCGCGCCAATCGGCGGCGCGGGCGGGGTCAGGTTCAGATAGCGGTCGGCCCATGCAGCGATGACTTCGGCGGCGTATTCTGCATCCGAGGCCCGGGTCACGAGGTGATCGGCGTCGTCCAGCGTGACAAAGCTCTTGGGGTGCTTGGCCGCGCTGAAGATCTGCGTCGCGTTCGAGATATCGACCACATCGTCCAGCGGTGCATGCAGCACCAGCAGCGCGCGCTTCAGCTTGCCGATGATCGGCGCCAGTTCGGTGCTGCGCACATCGTCGATGAAGCTCTTGCCGATGGTGAAGGGACGCCCGCCGAGGCTGACCTGTGCCGCGCCCTGCGCCTCGATTGTCTCCAGCGCGTCGGCAAAGTTGTGCGTGACATGGCCGGGATCGAAAGGCGCGCCCATGGTCGCCACGGCCTTGATCGACTCGATTTCGGGTGCGGCGCGCAGCACGGCGGCGCCGCCCAGCGAATGGCCAATGATCAGCGCAGGCGCCATGCCGCGACCGTCAAGATAGCTGGCCGCGGCCTTCAGATCGTCGACGTTGGAATGAAAGGTGGTATTGGCAAACTCGCCCTGCGAATGGCCCAGACCGGTGAAATCGAACCGCAGCACGGCGATGCCCATGGCGGCCAGTCGCTGTGCAATACGCCGCGCGGCAGGGATGTCCTTGCCGCAGGTGAAACAATGCGCAAAAAGCGCGGTGGCGAGGTGCGGGCCGTCGGGCAGATCCAGACGGGCGGCCAGCGGCGCGCCGGAATGGCCGGGAAAGGTGATGCGTTCGGTGGGCATGTTGGGGCTCCTTGAGGGCGGGCCCAGAGGCATGGGCGTTGTTCGCGTTGAACCAGAGAATGTGGGGCCGATGGCCGTGGTGCAAGCAAGGTGACAGGAGCGTCACGGGATGGTGAGATCAATGGCGCGGCTGGTGAAGAGTGTTGCAGTCCTTTCGGGAGCCGCGCTGGCGCTGTCGTTTACCGGGCCTTTGCTGCCGCTTGGTGACAGCCTTGCGGTGATCCGGATGCCGCTGGGTGTCCTGTTCGGATTGGCCATGATCCGGAGCGATTGGCCCGCAGCGCTGCGCTGGCCCTTGGCCTGCGTGCCGATCCTGCTGCTGGGACAGGTCGTGGTGATGAAAACCGCGCATCCGCCGCCCGGCACATTCACCGTCTACCAGAAAAACCTGCTGTACAGTAACCTCAACGATCCGCGGCTGGTTGCGGATATCCTGACGCTCAAGCCGGATGTCGTGACCGTGCAGGAACTCACCCTGCAAAATCAAGGCATACTGGACGCGATATCAGAGGCTTACCCCTATTGGGTCACGTGCCAGTTCTCTTCGTTTTCATGGGTGGCCGTGGTGTCGCCTGCGCCGCCCATCGACAGCGTCTGCATCCAGTGGAAGGGGCTCGCAGGGGCCAAGGTCATCTCGCCAGAGGGGCCGGTCTGGGTCTTTTCGCTGCATTCCAGCTGGCCCTGGCCCTACCCCCAGACGGACCGCGTGCCAGACCAGACCCAGGCCCTGCAAGCCGCGGATGCGCCGGTCGTGCTGGCGGGTGATTTCAACATGGTGCCCTGGGGCGGGGCGGTGCGGCGGTTGGGCCGGGCCACGGGTGGCCGTCGGGCGGGGCCCCTGCGCCCCAGTTTCTGGCTGCAGACGCCACGCTTGCCCCTGCCCATCGACCACGTCTTTGCCCCGGGGGGCGGCGAGATCACGGTCCAGCCCCGGTTCGGCAGCGACCACCACGGAATTCTGGCACGGGTGTACTTGAATGCAGATTGAGGGAATCGGGCGGTTCGTGCCCGAAGATGACCGCGAGCGGGACGTTTGGGCACGTCTAAGGGCGTTTTGCGCACAACATGGGGCCGCCGCCTTTTCCCGCGACGCCTCGATCGGGGGGCACGTCACGGGCAGCGCCTTTGTCCTGTCGCAGGACCGGCGCGCTGTGCTGCTGACCCATCACCGCAAACTCAACCGATGGCTGCAACTGGGGGGGCACTGTGACGGGATTGCCGACGTGCCGTTCGTTGCGCTGAAAGAAGCCTATGAGGAAAGCGGTCTGGCGCGCATCCGACTGCTCTCATCTGCAGTGTTTGACATCGACATCCATGAGATCCCGGCCTCTGCCGAGGAACCTGCGCATCTGCACTACGATGTGCGGTTTGTCATGCAGGCCGAGGCCGGAGAGATCGCAGCCTCCGACGAAAGCCACGCATTGGCCTGGGTCCCGATGACCGAGTTGGAGGGTTACACCCGCGCAGCCAGCGTGTTGCGGCTGCGCGACCTCTGGTTTGCCGGGCGGGGCCAGTGACCCCGGTGGCGTGAGCCAAGCGGCCAGTGACCGGGGCCAGTGACCGGGGCCAGTGACCGGGGCCAGTGACCGGGGCCAGTGAACAGGGCTGCCGGACTTCGTGAAACCCGGTCAGCGAGGTGCGGCGCAGAGGCCGCGGGACAAGCGACTTGGCCACGCTCAGAGGCGTTCACCCAAGCGCATTTGACCGCAGTCCTTGGGCTGGGGCGTCAAGCCCGGGTGTTGCCTCGCGGTCCTGTTGATCCGGGCCCTAGATACAGACGGCTTGGCAAAGCGACGCCGGACTCCCCGGCAACCTTGCGCCATGTGCCACGCATGGTGATGGCCGTCAGATCGCCGCTGTATCGCGTCAGACCTCTCCCATCAGTCGTGGGTCGTAGGGGTAGACCGTCAGGTTCTCGTATCCGTCCTCGGTGATCAGCACCTGATCTTCGAGCTTGATCGAGAAATCCCCCCCCTCGGTCCCGACCAGCGCCTCTACGCAGAGGGTCATGCCGGGTTCGAGCGGATAGTCAAACGCGCCCTCGACCATCTTGTCGGGATAGGCCACCAGCGGCCACTCGTCACACAGGCCCACGCCGTGCATCAGGCAGCCGTATTTCTGCTTCTGGAACTCGGGACGCAACACATGGGTGTTGCGCGACAGCTCCGGGATCATCACGCCGGGCTTGAGCATCTCCATGTTGGTCATGATGTGTTCATGCCCATGGCGCATGGCATCGATCATGTCCGGCCGCGCGGGGAGATCCCCGATCCACCACGTGCGGGAGATGTCACAGCACAGCCCGTAAGCCCCCACCAGATCCGTGTCGAAGGCGAGGATTTCATTGTTCTGGATGATCCGGCCGCCACATTCCTGAAACCACGGATTGGTGCGCGGCCCGGAGGTCAGCAGTCGCGTTTCGATCCATTCGCCACCGCGGCGGATGTTCTCCGCGTGCAGAACCGCCCAGACGTCATCTTCGCTGATCTCGCCACCGGGGATCTCTTCGCGCGCATAGCGCTCCATCTCGTGGCAGGCGCTTTCGCAGGAGTGTATGGCGCAACGCATGGCCTTGATCTCATCCGGACCCTTGATGGAGCGGGCCTTTTCGGTGACTTCTTCGCCTTCCATGACCTCAAAGCCCTGCGCCTCCAGTGCGCGCAGCCCGTGCAGCATGACCTTGTCCACGGCCAGCCGCTTGTTGCCGGGGGCGTGCTCTTCGAGCAGTTGGCGCACCTCGTTGGAGAAGGCATCGGCGGCGACATCGACCTTGTCGCCCCGGTCGAAATAGAACAGATCCGCACCGGAGCGTGCCTCGCGTACAAGCGGATTGAACGAGGACAGGAAGGGCGCGTTCTTGTAGTCCCAGATCACCATGTAGCCATCGGCGCAGACCATCAGCGCCCGGAACGGGTTGTGCGTGTTCCACAGCTGCATGTTGGTCGAGTCGCTGGCATAGCGGATGTTCAGCGGATCAAAGACCAGCAATCCGGCATAGTCGCGCGCCACGATGTGGTCCGTCAGACGTTGCAGGCGGTAGCGCCGCATGGCCTGCAGATCCGGCAGTTCCAGCCCCGCGGCGGCCCATTCATTATAGGCCAGCCGGGTCGGTCCGATCTCGATCCTGTTCATGTCGTTCGGGGTGTTGTCGCCGATCAGGGCACCCATGGTGGGGTCGATCTTGCGGGTGTCGCGATAGTGGGTGTTCATGCCTGACCTCCTCAGCTCGGGTATATGAAGTCATCGCCCCTGTGGTCCTGCGCGCCTGTCTGCGAACGGCGCAGGTCGCGTTTTGGCCATCCCAAAGGATGCCGCGGGGCGTTTGCCTCGATTTTGTCACTTTGCCGGGTTGATTCGAACCGATCGTGGTTATTGCGCTGAAGGCGCATCAACAATCGGGGCCCTGTCAAAAAGGTTGTTGCAGCACGCGAAACCGGTAACCCGCGAATAATGGCGATTTTGGCAAAATTTGCCGCAATTTGAACGGGGGGTTTCCCAAAGCCTGCGCGTCGGCCTAAGCCATCCTTGGCCCTGTCGACTTGCCGGGACACGGGGCCACGGCGCTGGGGGGCGCCGCAAGAGAGCGTACCTTGGGGGGTACATAAACGAGACATGAACGGAACCCTTGGCCATCCGGTATGGCCAAACCCGTGCGTGTGCGCCGCCAAGAGCGACGACGGCATTGCTGCGACGAGGATTTGACATGCCTGCAACGATTTTTGACGACACCCTGATTGGAACCCCGTTTGATGATGTCATCGACCTGCTGGCGGGCAATGACAGCTACGCCGGGCTGCAAGGCAATGACACGGTCTTTGGCGACGCGGGACGGGACACGATCCACGGCGGCGCGGGCTCGGATTCGCTTTTGGGCGGGGACGATGCGGACACGCTGATCGGTGGCGATCACGAT
Organism: Sagittula sp.; assembly: GCA_042088665.1. Taxonomy (GTDB): domain Bacteria; phylum Pseudomonadota; class Alphaproteobacteria; order Rhodobacterales; family Rhodobacteraceae; genus JBELMB01. The sequence goes on along the minus strand of JBELMB010000067.1, from coordinate 12,693 downwards.
GACACGCTGGACGGGGGCAACCAGTCCGACCGCTTGCTGGGTGGCAAGGGCAACGACAGCCTGATCGGTGAACGCGGGTCGGACCTGCTGTCCGGGCAGGAGGGGCGCGACACGCTGCTTGGCGGTCTGGGCAATGACACCCTGTTGGGGGGCGATGACAACGACCGCCTGTTCGGTGGGTTCGACAACGACACCCTCATGGGGGACGACGGCGACGATTACCTTTCTGGCGAGCAGGGCTATGACGAACTCCTTGGTGGCGAGGGCAATGACACCATGGATGGCGGGGGCGATGACGACTTTCTCGCTGGGGGCTTTGGTGACGACAGCATGGTCGGCGGCGCCGGAGACGATTACATGGACGCGGGCGACGGCGCAGACACCGTCGAAGGCAACAGCGGCAACGACCAGATCTTTGGCCAGGCGGGCGATGACTTTGCCGAGGGCGGTGCGGGTGCGGACACCCTGGTCGGTGGCGCGGGCAACGACACCCTGCAGGGAGACGAAGGCAACGACGTCCTGCGCGGCTACAACGACGACGACCAGCTCGAAGGCGGCACGGGCAACGACTGGATGAGCGGCGACGCGGGCGCCGACACCTTGTTGGGTGGCGGCGGCAATGACCGGCTGCTTGGCGGTTCGGAGGGTGACAGCCTGATGGGTGGCGACGGCAGCGACATCCTGTTCGGTCACGAGGGTGCAGACATCATGGCGGGCGAGGATGACCGCGACGTGATGTACGGCGGCTCCGGCAATGACACCATGACCGGTGGCTCCGGCAATGACCGTCTCAGCGGCGGCACCGAAGACGACCACATGGAAGGCGGCACCGGCAACGATGTCCTGATCGGTGAAGGCGGCAACGACAGCCTGCTTGGCGACAGCGGTGTCGACAGCCTTTACGGTGGCCTCGGCGACGATACGCTGGAAGGCGGGGCCGGGGGCGACCTTCTCATTGGCAACAGCGGAGCGGATTCGCTCAAGGGCAATTCCGGCAATGACATGCTGCGCGGTGGCTCTGAGGGGGATGTCCTCGAAGGCGGCAGCGGCAGTGACTCGCTTTATGGCGAAACCGGCAATGACACGCTGGTCGGCGGTGGCCAGCAGGACCTGCTGCGTGGCGGTGAAGGCGACGACAGCCTGAACGGCGGCAGCGGCGCGGACACCATCGAGGATGGCGCAGGCGCTGACGTGATGCGCGGCGGCAGCGATGCGGATCTGTTCCGGATCCAGTCGGACAGCGAAACCGGCAACGAGATCGTGGATTTCTCGGCCGTCTCCGACCAGTTGGACATGCAGGGCCTCGGGGCACTGACCCTGTCGCAACAAGCCGCGGACGTGCTGATCCAGACCGCGGGCGGGCAGGATGTGCTGCTGCGCAACCTGCTGGTGAGCGATCTGACGCTGGGCGCCAACCTGTTGGGTGACAGCATCGCCGCGCCGAGTGTTCCAAGCCCGGGCAGCGACTTCCTCACTGGCACGGATGTGGCGGATACCATCGATGCGCTGGGTGGCAACGATACGGTCAACGGGCTTGGCGGTTCTGACCTGCTGCAAGGCAACACCGGCGACGACGAACTGGATGGCGGCGCCGGGGAGGACACACTCGAAGGCGGCGAGGGCGCGGACACCATGACCGGTGGCAGCGGCGCGGATACCTTCCTCATCGACGGCGCCACCGATCTTGGCAACGTGATCACGGATTTCGAGGTCAACGTGGACACGCTGATGGTCACGGGGCAGGGGACCATCACTCTGGCTCAGGTGGGCGCGAATGTGACCGCCACGACCACGAACGGCACTGTCGCGGTGCTGGAGAACGTCGATCTGGTCGATCTCTTGCGCCATAACGACGTAAAGGGTGGACCGGTCGTGGCGGGTGGTCCGACCTCGGGAGACGACATCATTGTCGGCACTTCGCTGGGCGACAATATCAACGCGCTTGCAGGCAATGATGCGATCATCGGTCTGGCTGGCATGGACTTCCTCGAAGGCGGCGCGAACAATGACACCATCTACGGCGGCTCGGGCAATGACCGGCTCTTTGGCGATGAAGGCAATGACCTGCTGGTCGGCGGCGGCGACAATGACGAATTGGGCGGCGGCCTCGGCGATGACGTGATCGCGGGCAACAGCGGACGTGACAGCCTGTCTGGCAACGAAGGCAACGACACGCTGAACGGCGGCTCGGGCATCGACACCCTGCGCGGAAACGAGAACGATGATGTCCTCAATGGCGGAGACGACGACGACGCCCTCTTTGGCGGGACGGGCAATGACACGCTGGACGGCGGCGATCATCGGGATGTCGTGAACGGGGGGCTGGGCGACGACCAGATGACCGGGGGCGCCGACTACGACACTTTCATCTACGAAGGCGGCGTGGATGTCATCACCGATTTCGAGGACGGCATAGACCTGATCGACATCAGCGCCTTCAGCGGCACGGTTCCTTACAATTTGTTTAACTCGGGCACCATAATTGAAGGGCCGGGCCTTTTTGTGATCTTCGATTCAGGCGTCAACCAGTTGGAGATCCAGACCGGCGGTACTTTTGCGACCTTCTCTTCGGATGATTTCATCTTTTGATTTGGCCGAATTGGCCTGACAATGGACCCGCCGGCAACGGCGGGTTTTTTGTTATCTGGATGAGAGGTTCGGACATTTGATATTGCAGCAAAGCCTGCCCTACTCCGTGTCACCCGCACCGCGCCTGCCGGGCATTGCCCCCTGTGACATGGCGGACTGGTTGCATGCAGACGATGCCTATGCCGGTCAAATGGCAGAGCGCGCGCATCTTTTGCGCAGCCAGCGCGACGCGGTGCTGTCGGTCCTGCCCGAGGCGGAAGAGGCGGCTCAAGAGCTCTTTGATACGGTGCTGGCACATCTGCCGACGGGATTCACGCGCGCGGCGGATCATGTGCTCTGCCCCGACGGGCGGCGCGTGCCCCTTGACCGCAGCGATCCTCTGGCCACGCTTGGGTGTATTGTGCAGGAGGATCTGTGCCTCATGCAGCCCCGCGGCGAGGTGCATGCGCTGACAGGGGCGGTCTTGTGCTTTCCCGCCAGCTGGATGTTGGCCGAGAAGATCGGCAAACCGCTGCTGGGCATTCATCGCCCCGTCGAGGGTTATGAAGGGGATCTCGAGCGGCGGGTGCAGCGTCTCTTTCACGGGATCCGCGAAGACAAACCGCTCTGGCGTTTCAATGCGCTGTATTACGACGACCCGACGCTCTTTCAGCCGAGGTCAGAGACCGCGCGCCGGGCAAAGGTCGATTGGGCCACGGCGCCCTACCTGCGGACAGAGCGCCAGTGCCTCGTGCGTCTCCCGCGCACGCAGGCGGTGGTGTTTTCGATCCACACCTATGTCGTGCTGCGCGAGGCCGCCGAGGCCCTTGAGGTCGAGACGCATGGCGCCTGATCCGGAGCGCCCCTGTGTCAGTTGACGAGGGCGCCGATCACACGGCCGAGCCGGTCCGCATTGTACAATGCTGCAAACAGCGCAGTGATGGCCACGGCCTGGCTGACGAGGCGGAAATCGATGCCGCGTGCCAGCGAGATCACGTAGATAAAGACCGCGATCGGGAAATAGATCACGCCCAAAGCCCCTGCGATCAGATATCCGGCCGCGCTCAGCCGGCGTCGTTCGGGGGACTGCGGCGCCATCGTGATGCGATATCTTGCAAGGCGATCGGTGACCGTTGGGCGCTCTTCGAGCGGCACCGGCGTTGGCGCGCCATAAAGGTTGTCGCGCACACCCTGCGTGATGTTTTCATTCTCGAACAAGGCGTCTTCGGTCTCTTCGTCGACCTCGATCATGCGGCGCGGGGACACATAGGACCTCAGGCGAATGAAATCGTCACGGTCGAGCAGCACATCGGGTGAGTACCACTCAAGGATGTCCGCGCTCGAATGGTCCAGACAGGCCAGCGCCACATCCGACAGGATCCGCGCGCCTTTTTCCTCGTCCGGCATCTCGCCGTTGACGGTGATCACTTCGATGACCATCTTGGGGCCGTAGTCGCTGTCTTCTTCGGGGACGACAACGACCCCGTAGCGACGCCCAAGGACCTTTGATCCATGCGCGGAGCGGTGCGGAACCGCACCCGGAATGGCGTCGAGACGCGCCAGCACCTTGGCCGCCGTATCAAGGTAGGGCCCAGGATCAAGATCTTGGCTATCGGGCAAAATCAGCCCGGCATAGGGATATTCTACAAGGGACATGACGATTCCTCGGATGCGCTTTGCGCGGTCGTTTGCAAGGAATGCCTGTCAAAATTGGTGCGTTTGGGGCGAAATCGCGCTCTTTTGCGTATAAAAATGCATCAGCACGTGCTTATTGGTTAACGTTGGGTTAACCGCTCGCGTGCCGCGTGTGAATTTGGCGCGTCTCGGCGTTTTCACCAGATGCGACGCGCTTGGTTGGTGGGGGCCGCTGCCAGCGCAAACCCCCCGGCATGGCCCGGGACCGGTCAGCCGTCCACGCGCTGGGCGGCATAGGCGATGGCCCGTTGGTAGTTCCCGCTGTCATTCCAGGCCGACAGCGCACGAAAGTTCGCAGTCCCTTCACCAAAAGCCTGACCTGCCTTCCAGCCGTTCTGGCGCAGCAGGTTTGCGGCAGAGGCCAGCGCATCCGCGGCGCGGTAGGGGTCCGCCTGTCCGTCACCGTTGAAATCCACGCCATAGCGCAGCCAGTTGCCAGCGAGGAACTGCATGTGCCCCAACTCGCCCGACGGCCCGCCCTTTGTGCTGCCAGTGATCATGCCGCGGTCCACCATGACCAGCGCCGCCTCGGCGTGGGGTTCAAACCGGGGGTGGCGGCGGCAGTAGGAGGCCAGCGTCACCGCCCCATCCACGATGGAGGTCTTGCCAAGGTAGCCGCCCCAGCTTGTTTCCAGCCCCCAGATGACGCCCAGAACGCTGGCGGGGACGCCAAAGCGCTTCTCGACCGCGGCAAAGAGATTTGCGTTGCGTTTGATCCGCGACCGGGTGGCGTTGACAAAGGCCTGCGCGGAGCCGCCGGTGCGCTTTGCCAGGAACTCTGCCGGATCGCGGTAGGACACGCCCGTCTGGCTGGAGGGGCGCGATTCAAACCGCCATGTGATGCCTGACAGTTGCGCCGATTGCAGGGCCTGCAAGCCGCGCTGGCCAACGCCGCGTGACTGGGCTTGCTGGGCCAGGGCGGTTTTATAGCCGCCAAAGGCCCCCTTGGACGTAATGCAGTCTGCGGCCTGGACCTGTGCGGCGGTCAACAGGGCAAGCGGCAAGGCAAGGCCCAGGGAAAATTTGCGGGTCAAGGTCTGGGCCAAGGTCTGGACCCTTGCTGGTGCCAGTGTTGGGGCTTTTCTCAGGGGGGGGCGGGACATCGGGATCTCCGGCGGACAACTTCGTGTTGTGCGAAACCTAGCCATTCGCCACGAATCCGCCAAGGGGGAATAGTGTCAGGCTGACCCCAGCCGTCGCGCGCTGTAAACAAGTCGCCCATGGCGCAGCCCGCCAAGCACGGTGGCAACGTGGTGCAAAAGCTGGTCCAGCGGCGCCCAGGGATCCCGCTTTGCGCGGCGGGCCTTGGCGTCGGCCAGTTCCGCCTCTGTCGCGGGGCTTGTGAGTATCCTGCGCAAATGGGCCTCGTAGGCGGCGATATGCGCCGTGTAGCGCTTGTCCGTGCCACGCGTCTTGGTCTGCGGCGGGCGGTAAGCGGGCAGGCGCCAGCTTTGTGGGCGCGGGGCAAAGCCTGATGCGCTCACGCGGCGCGGGATGACATGGTCCGGAGAAAAGCTCGCCTCCAACCCCTTCAGGAAATCGGCGCGGGGCAATTCGGTCTCTGTCCCCGGCCAGATCACTGCCCGGGCGCTGGTGCATTTGACCAGTTGGTAGGTCAGGAAGGCAAGCCGGGGCAAGAGATCCCGGCTTTCGGGTTCATCGTCGCCCAGATGCGCAATCACCAATTGGATACTGGCGTCGCCGTCATGCGCGCCAAGGCTCAGCGTCAGGGAGAAACCGTTCTTGCCACGGATCTCAAGGGGGCGTTCCAAATCCATGTCGGCCGTGGCGTCGTCGCCAGCCGAATGGGCAAGCGGCGCATCGCCTTTGCGCAGATGTGGCATGAGATGCTGCACGCAGTCCGGCAGCGACGGGGGCGGGTCGTCGAAGATCAGGTAAGCGGTCATCGGAGTCCTTTGGGCAAGTCAGGCAGCGACAAGCCAGAGATGGCGCAGGACTGTGCCATCGCCAAGGGGGGGCAGCGGGGCGGTGGGCGCAACCGCGCCATGGTTTCGACACATCCGCGCCGCAAAAGCCGAAACCCGACCCGAAAGGCCCGTTTTCGTGCTGCAAGCGCCGGGTTGGCGCTGCTTTGTCAAAGGTTTGGTTCAACTTCGCCGCAGTTTGTCAGGCCGTTCTGCTGGCAATACAGGCGCAGAAACGAAAAAGGGCGCCCGAAGGCGCCCAATCCCGTGGATGTGATCGGATGATCAGCAGCTGTAGTACATCTGGAATTCAACCGGGTGCGGCGTGTGCTCGAACAGTTCGATCTCTTCCATCTTGAGATCGATGTAGCCTTCGATCTGGTCCTTGGTGAAGACGTCGCCAGCCAGCAGGAAGTCCATGTCCTTCTGAAGCTCGTCCATGGCTTCGCGCAGGGACCCGCAGACCGTGGGGATGCCAGCCAGTTCTTCGGCGGGCAGGTCGTAGAGGTCCTTGTCCATGGCTTCGCCCGGATGGATCTTGTTGTTGATGCCGTCGAGGCCAGCCATCAGCAGGGCTGCGAAGCACAGGTAGGGGTTCGCCGCCGGATCGGGGAAGCGGGCCTCGACGCGCTTGGCCTTCGGGCTTTCGGTCCACGGGATCCGCACACAGCCAGAACGGTTGCTGGCGGAATACGCGCGCAGAACCGGAGCTTCGAAGCCCGGGATCAGACGCTTGTAGGAGTTGGTGGACGGGTTGGTGAAGGCGTTCAGCGCCTTGGCATGCTTGAGCACACCGCCGATGAAATACAGCGCTTCCATCGACAGGTCGGCATATTGATCGCCTGCAAAGAGCGGCTTGCCGTCTTTCCAGATCGACATGTTGCAGTGCATGCCGGTGCCGTTGTCGCCGTAGATCGGCTTTGGCATGAAGGTGGCCGACTTGCCATAGGCCTGTGCGACGTTGTGCACGACGTATTTGTACTTCTGCAGCTCATCAGCCTGCTGTGTCAGGCTGCCGAAGATCAGGCCAAGCTCGTGCTGACAGGACGCCACTTCGTGGTGGTGCTTGTCGACTTTCATGCCCATGCGCTTCATGGTCGAGAGCATTTCAGAGCGGATGTCCTGACCATCGTCGACCGGGGGAACGGGGAAGTAGCCGCCCTTGACGCCGGGACGGTGGCCCATGTTGCCGACTTCATATTCGGTGTCGGTGTTCCATGCCGCGTCCAACGCGTCCACTTCGTAGGACACCTTGTTCATCTTGTTGGAATAGCGCACGTCGTCAAATAGGAAGAATTCCGCTTCGGGACCCCAGTAGGACACATCGCCGATGCCGGAGGACTTCAGATAGGCCTCTGCCTTTTCTGCCGTGCCGCGCGGGTCGCGGGCATAGGCCTCGCCGGTGTCGGGCTCGACGACGGAGCAGTGAATGCAGATCGTCTTTTCGGCAAAGAACGGGTCGACATAGGCGCTTTCGGTGTCGGGCATCAGCTTCATGTCGGACTGGTCGATGGATTTCCAGCCGGCAATGGAGGAGCCGTCAAACATAAAGCCTTCGTCGAGGAAGTCTTCGTCGACCTGGTCGGACATCACTGTCACGTGCTGCAGCTTGCCGCGCGGGTCGGTGAAGCGGATGTCGACGTAGGCCGCGTCCTCTTCCTTGATGAGATTCAGAACAGCTTCCTTGCTCATTCCTTGGTCCTTCTCTGTCAGAATAAGGGTATCGTCGGCACGAAACAGGCGTTCCGTGCGCTTATTTGGATCAAAGTGCGTCGGATCCGGTTTCGCCGGTCCGGATGCGGATGGCTTGCTCAACGGCCGTCACAAAGATCTTGCCGTCGCCGATCTTGTCGGTCTTCGCTGCGGAAACGATGGCATCAACTGCGGGATCAACCTGGTCGTCGTCCAGAACGATCTCGATTTTCACCTTGGGCAGAAAGTCGACCACATATTCAGCGCCACGGTACAGTTCCGTATGCCCCTTCTGACGGCCAAAACCCTTGACCTCGACAACCGAAAGCCCCTGGATTCCGGCGTCCTGCAAAGCCTCTTTTACTTCATCAAGCTTGAACGGCTTGATGATGGCTTCGATCTTTTTCATGAGGTCCTCCCCCTTCGTTCCGTGTGCACTACGGCAGACCACTTCTGTTTGTGCTCTACAATCGGATAGGGTCAGAGGGCGCAGGTGCCGGGAGTCGATTTTCGTACGGCGGCAAAAAATTAAGCACAATGCGCAAAATATAGGCGAAATTGAATCGCGGGGTTAGACATGGTTGAACTGCTCACCGGGGCACAGATGCGCGCCATCGAACATGCGGCCATCGACAGCGGGACAGTCACCGGGCGCGCGCTGATGGAGCGCGCAGGCGCCGGGGTGGTCGAGGCGATCGGCACGGAATGGCCAGAACTGGCGCCGGGTCCGGCGATCGTCTTGTGCGGTCCGGGAAACAACGGCGGCGACGGCTTTGTCATCGCGCGGTTGCTGCATGCGCAGGGGTGGCGGGTCGAGGTCTATCTGTTTGGTGACAGGAACGCCTTGCCACCGGATGCGGCAGAGAATTACCGACTCTGGGCGGAGGTCGGTGACACCTCGGACGTCGATGCGTTGATCGCGCGCCACGGTCGTGGTGCGCAGACCGGCCTGTGTTTCCAAGGGCAGCATGTGGTCTTTGTTGATGCCCTGTTCGGGACAGGGTTGACCCGCCCGGTCGGGGAGGCCTTGTCGATGTTCCTCGCCGATGCGCGCAGTTTTTGTGCCGGGCGGACCCTCGCGGTGGATTTTCCCAGCGGGCACTGCGCTGACAGCGGGCGCACGCTTGGGCCGGACAGCGCCCTGTCGCAGTCGCGGGGCTACGATCTGACGGTCACGTTTCACCGGCCCAAGGCGGGGCATGTGACATTGGACGGGGCCTTGGCCTCTGGTCGGCTGCGGGTTGTCGACATCGGGCTGGATCGGGAGCGCGTCGATTGCGATGAGACCGCGTTGGGCGCGCCAAACAACAAGGTGGCGCAATGGTTGGGTCGCGCCGGGCTGCACGACCCGGGTCCGTCGGTCGCGCGCGGTGCCTTCACCAAAAGCGTTCATGCGCACAAGTATGACCACGGGCACGCGCTGGTCATGTCCGGTCCGCCGGGGCAGGGCGGCGCGGCGCGGCTGGCGGCGCGTGGGGCGTTGCGCGTCGGTGCGGGGCTGGTGACGGTCGGCTGTCCCTTGCGCGGGATCGGCGAACACGCGGTGCATCTGAACGCAATCATGGTGCGTGGACTGGACGGCACTGCCGGGTTGAGCGAGATGCTGGAGGACAAGCGCTTCAACGCGATTTGCCTCGGGCCGGGGCTGGGCCTTGGCCCGGCCACTGGCGAGTTGGTGAGGACGGCGCTCGCGGCGCAGCTTGGCACAGTGCTGGATGCGGATGCGCTGTCCCGGTTCCAGCGCGATCCGGACGCCCTGTTTTCCCTTTTGCACGAGAACGTCGTTCTGACCCCGCACGCGGGAGAATTCGCGCGCCTGTTTCCGGACATCGCCGCGCGATTGAACGGTGCGGCCGAAAGCGGTCCGGCCTATTCCAAGCTCGACGCGACGCGCGACGCGGCCCATCGCGCGGGTTGCGTGGTGCTGTTCAAGGGGCCGGACACGGTTGTGTCCGATCCGCAGGGAAACACCACCTGCATTCCGGCCCTTTATGAGCGCGAAGCCCCATGGCTTGCCACAGCCGGGGCAGGGGATGTGCTCGCAGGTCTGGTCACCGGGTTACTGGCGCGGGGTGAGGCACCCGCACGGGCTGCCGAACTTGCCGTGTATCTGCACATCGAGGCCGCGCGCGCTTTTGGGCCCGGTCTGATTGCGGAGGACTTGCCGGACATGCTGCCAAGGGTTTTTCGCGATCTGGAGGGGTGAGAAGGTTTCCCCACGCAAAGGCTCAGGCCGGAACCGTCAAGGGGTCCGCGCAGGCCACTTCGACGCCATCCGCATAGAGAATATGAGGGGCCTCGAAATGCAGTGTCACGCAAGACACCTTCTGAACACCGAGGTCGCGGACAAAGACGCCGTCGATCAGCCGGTCCGCAGGCACCAGCGCCGTGGCCGCCCCAAAAAGCGCCGCCGCGCGCCAGTCGCGCAACAACACCTCCTGTCCGGCAAGAAGATGAACTTCTTGCTCCGGGCGTCCGGCGGCCAATGTGCTGGCTGCAATCGCGATCACTCTCCTGCGCAGGCTGAGACGCCCGACACAGGCGAGCCGCACCGCCCCGCTGTCGCGGGTGATGATGCGGTCCCCGGGCGAGAGAACCTCCACCGGCAAGCTCCCGTCAAGGGTCAGCACCTCGGTGCCGGCTATCAGGGCGTTCTGTGCGTCGGACGACGCAATGCGACGCGCCCCGAGGGGGCGCGAAAGGGTCTGGCGTGTCATGGCGGTCCTGCTCGGCTCTGCCTTATGTTTTGCGCCAGCTTACGGTAACATCCGGTAAATGTCGCGCCCTTTTTCGACACTTTCCAGCGCGCGAAACATGCGTTTTTCCCTCGCATGCGGCGCGGTGCTTTGCTATTGAGCGCGGCACGAAACGTGCGGGTGTGGCGGAATTGGTAGACGCACCAGATTTAGGTTCTGGCGCCTTTGGCGTGGGGGTTCGAGTCCCTTCACCCGCACCACCTATTGAATTTTCTAGGTTTTTTCCATTCTGTCTGCCTTTGTGCATTGTCGGATGGCTGGGGTTTCGCACATTCCTCTTCTTGTCGGCTGCTCTTTGCTTGGGCGCGTTTCGTCCGTGTTTCTTGATCGGTCTGGCGGCGGGTTTTTACACCATCTCCAATGCTTTGTGCCCGGCAACGGCCAGGGCCTCTGCATCCGGCCTCAGCCAGCAGTTGCGCGCCCCCAATCCTTGAGCCTGCCGAACATGATCTGGGTGCGGTTGCGCCGTTTGTATCGGCGCTTGTCCACTGCCCGGCAGTGCATTGCGCAGCGATGTCACGAGAAGGGTTTCTCACGGTTGTCTTGCGTGGCTTTCGACCCGGGATACATGCGCGTATCCCTTTCCCTTCCTATTGCATGACCGCCAGAATTCCTGGCGGAAACTCCTGCGACCTTATTCGAGAACCTCGGGAAGGACATGGTTTTCAATCCCGTCGCCCCGAAACCCGATTGCCTCCGCCTGTTTTACATCGGGCAAGACCGCCACGTCATATAGCTCTTCAATTGTGTGTTCAAAGCGCAGCCATTCCACCGTCGTCCCGCTTTCCAGATCGACGACAAGCAGCCCGGCGCGGGCTTCTGTGTCCCTGTCTCGCAACCGCGCGTCGAGTGCGAGGCCGTCAAAGGTCGCGTTGTGACGCGGGCGCGACAACCCGATGATTGCGTAGGGCCCTGCAAAGCTCAGTCCGCGGGCGTAGCCGGGGCAAAAGGCGACCGGGCAAAATGTACCATTTGCGAGGTCGATTGTACCAAACTCCCCCGTGCCGGAGTTCAACAGCCAAAGCCGCCCGCGATACCATCGCGGCGAATGGGGCATCGACAGACCCGTGGCGGCCAACTCTCCGCTGGCGATATCGATGACCACGCCACCGGACTGCCGCCGGTCGCGCCAGCCGTCCGCCACATCAGAGCGGCTGACCGCCGTGGCCACAAACAGCGACCCGTCCTTCAGCGCCATGCCGTTCAAATGACAGCGATCTTCACCGATCAACCGCGAGATGAACGGCGGCCGCCAAACGGGGCGAAAACTCGCGGTGTCAGAGATCGTGGCGATGCAATTCCACGCCGTGTTGACAAACAACACGCGCCCCGTCTCGGTGTTGATGTCATGGCAATCAATCCGCCCGGTGATCCGCGTCTCACGCGGAGCAAACAGCCGATCCGCGCCGCTCTCGGTCAATTGCTGAGGGGCCAGCGCGTTCTGAAACCGGATCAGGCTCCATAACCCACTGACCCAAAGCGAGGTTCCGTCGGTCCACAACCCCTGACACTGCTCGACAATGCGTTCATGCGCGCGGATTCGCCCGTCGGGTTTGCGGCCAATGAACATCAAGCGCCCGCGCTGGTAGGTGGTCAGCGCCAGACCAACGTCACAGCGCGCCAGCCAGTCGGCAAAATGGTGTGACATCATCAGCATCGGGGATCCTCGTGGCGCCTGTCTGACAAAGCACCGCAAAGGCATCTGCGTCAAGCAAAGCGGCCCATTGCACAGATGCGCGTCGACTGCCGGTCAATCGTAAAGTTTTACGAAAGTTTTACTCGACCTGAAGGGTTTCTTCATGTCCCGTCGTTCGCAGAGCGTTGCGTGCGTGCGCCGGGAGGCAGCCATGGGCAGCGCCAATTTGGCGGCATTTGCTGCTCTGGGGGATTTGTTATGGCGGGACCAACCGCATTTTTGTCCGGCTTCGATCCGGTCATCACCTTTTCCGTTGATCCAAACGCGCCTCAGCCGCAGCGTCTGGACGAAACGGTCACCCTGACGGACAACGTCCTATGTCGGGAAAATCTGGCTGCTTAGGTCAGCAGATCATGGGACA
>JBELMB010000066.1:0-24596 GCA_042088665.1 Sagittula sp. | reverse complement strand
CGTTTGCGGGTGCCCGAACAGCAGGCGTAGATGGTGTTGAGATCCATCTCGAGATTGTCGGTGATGTCCCGCGGCACCATCGGGCGCTGCAGGAAGTGGATATTCTCCAGCTGGTCACAGATCCGCGCCGCGTCATGCAGATCCTGAAGCGTGCTTTCGCGGTAGGACCGGCCCTCGACATCGACAACATGCACCGCGGCGCCTGCCGTGCCATAGTGCACACGGTTGCCGGACAGGAACATGTCCTGCGCCGGGTCGCGTCCCTGGATCGTGATGTTGCGCGCGGCCTTGGCCAGCATGTCCTCGACGAGGGAGGGCGGAAAGCGCAAACGGCCGTCTTCGCCCAATATGGCACCGGCATTCACCATGATCTCGATGCCGCTGGGCGGCGCGTCGGCGAGACCGATCTCTTCCAGCGCTTGCAGCGCGGTGTGGTGAATGCGGCTCACTTCGGCTTCGGTGAGCGGCTTGTAGCGGCCGCCGGACAGGCCGGGGCGAATCGGGCGGACGTTGTCGGACAGTGCGGCAGCGCGGGCAGCAACGCGCGCGGCGCGGCCTCCGGAGCGGCGGGCGAGGGGAGCGGTCATGGGCTTCTCCGTGGGGTCAGGCGGGGATGAAAGCAAAACAAGGCGGGCGCCGGTCATTCGGCGCGCAGACTGCGGGCGCTCTGGGCGCGGTGCCAACGGCGCGCGGATGGACCACGCGCGGTGACACTCAGGACCCGGGGCGCCCTCTGGCGGCTCGGCCGCGGCGGGCACCGATCGCCAGCGCGATCCGGTATGTTTTGCTACGTTCCTTGTTCATATCCACAGGAGGAAACAGCCGCCCCTTGCTGTCGCGAGAGAAAACGACACGCTGGCCCGTTCGCGACCCTTTCCTGCCGAAACGGCTGCGATTTGCCGCTGATTTTAGCGATCGGTCCCACGTCTGCGCCCCGGGGCCGCTGAAGGGCATCTTGGCAGGTGCAGCATCCTCCTCAAGTTGTTCTGCAGTTGCAAAGCACGTGTAAATCGCGCGCGGCTGTCGCCATGCAGCCTTTGCGCGCAACTAACCCCCAAGGGGCATTTTTTGGCGGCCCGTTCTCTTGTGTCAAAACAGGTTTGCGGCTCTGATGCCGCGAGATCCGGCCGCCCGTGCCTTTGCCAGTGGAAGACGTCCATGACCGCCGAAACCACCACCTCAGTGCCCAAGGGACGCGACACGCGCAACAGCTGGTTCGCCCGGATCCAGGCCGGGATCATTGGCGGCGTCATGGCGACCATCTTTGCCATTGCCCATGCCACATTGATCACCGGGGCCGTGGCGCCAGAGGCGACCTTTGCCATGATCAGCATGGCGCTGTTCGGGACGGCGCTCTTGTGCGTGTTTCTGGGCAGCCTGTCACAGTTCAAGGGGGTGATCCCCATCACCCAGGATGTGCCCTGCGCGGCCCTTGGGGCCATCCTCGTGGCGATCTTGTCGGACCGCAGCGGTCTTGGGCCCGTCAGCGCAGGCGTCGGGGCGACGGGGGGGGCCTCGGTTGCTCTGGCCGAGGTCGTGGTGCTTTGCCTTGTTGCGGGGATCACAATGGGGCTGGCGACGCTGCTGTTCGGCAGTTTTCGTCTGGCGACCCTCATGCGCTATGCGCCGCGGCCCGTCCTTGCGGGATTTCTTGCGGGCACTGGCTATATTGTCATCCTTGGTGCGCTTGGGATGTGCCTCGGCACAACCGTGACACCGCAGTCGCTGGTGCTTTTGGCGGAGGGGGGCGTCCAGATCAAGCTGGCCGTGGCGTTGGCCGTCTGTGGCGCGCTGCTTGTGCTGAACCGCTATGTCTCCGCCAATCTGGCTCTGGCGGGTGCGCTGGTGGCGGGCGTCGGGCTGTTTCATCTGACGGCGCTGCTCACCGGCACGCCGCTGTCCGCACTGGCGGAGGCCGGCTGGTTCGCGCAGGTGCCGGACAAGGGCGGCTCATGGCCACCGCTGAGCCTCGCCGACCTGCGGACAATCGACCCATGGCTGATCCTCAACCAGCTTTTTGCGCTGGTCACATTGGTCTTGCTCGCGACCGCGGCATTGCTTGTCTATTCCTCCGCGATCGAGGCCAACAGCCGTCAGGATTTCGATCTCGACCGGGAATTGCGGACGCTGGGTGTCGCCAATCTGGTGACCACCGGTCTGGGCGGGATGATGGGGTACCACAGCGCGGTCACCACACTGTCGGTGTCACGGGTGGCCCGGCCGCACCGCGCGATCTCTTTCGTGGCGGGCGGCTTTGTGCTGATGGTGTTCCTGTTCGGGGACAATGTCCTGTCAACGCTGCCGCTGCCGGTCTTTGCCGGGTTCATGCTTTGGGTCGGTGTCGAGTTCCTGCGCGATTTCCTTTTGCGTGAGATGCGCATCACGCCGCGTGGCGAGGCGGTGCTGACAGCGACGGTCTTTCTGGCCATCGCGCTCTTTGGCCTGTTCGAAGGCACCATATTCGGCATCGCGGCGGGTTGCGGTCTGTTCATCGTCAACTACAGCCGTCTCGATCCGGTGCGCGCGGCGCTGTCCGGGGATCTGTTTCACAGCGCCCGGGAACGTGACACCCGTGACCTGCGGGTGTTGCAGCGCCACGGTGCCGAGATCCTCGTGCTGAAGCTGCAGGGCTACGTGTTCTTTGGCACCGCCTATCAGGTCCGCGCACGGATCAAGGCGCTGAGCCGGGCAGGTGGGGTGCAATACATCGTGCTTGATTTCGAGGCCGTCACCGGCATCGACGCCACCGCGGCGGACAGTTTCTCGCGGTTGGCGGATGACCTGCCCGAGGGCATCGCCCATGTGACCGTCACGGGCATGTCCGAACAGGTGGCGGGGGTCTTTGAACGGGCCGGTCCGGGCACCGGCGGGACATCCCGGTTTGCCACCGCCCCGGATCTGAACGGCGCGCTCGAAGACTATGAGGCAAGGGTCCTGCAGACCCATCCCGGTGCAGCCGGGGCGCCGGTCGAAGGCGACCTGCATCAGATCCTCACGGATTTGCTGGGCGACGGGGCCTTCGCCACGCAGTTGCAAGGCTACCTTTCGCCGGTCGATGCCGCGGCGGGGGAATTGGTCATCACGCAAGGCGAAGAAGCGGCGGACATCTACCTGCTGGAGCAGGGGCAGGTCGAAGTGCGCGTCGGGCCTCTTGGCGCAGAGCGGGCCGTGCGCCGTCTCGGACCCGGTGCCATTCTCGGAGAGATCTCTTACTACCGGGGCACGCGGCGCACCTCGACCATCCGGGCGGTCACTTCCGCGCGGCTCTGGCGGTTGTCGGCAGACGAGGCGGCGCTGATGTTGTCGGATGCGCCGGAGCTGTCGAGCCGCCTGCATCACGCGATTGCCGCCATGCTGGCCGAGCGGGTGAATGCCAACACGCGCCTGATCCAGATGTTGCAGATGTAGCGAGGCCGCTTTCGACGGGTCAAGGACCGCGTGTTTCTCACTAGCTGTGCATGGGACACCGGCTTTGGGGTCCGTCAGAGACTGGCTGTGCAGGGCAGCAGAGGCGCCTTGAATGTTCGGGGCATTTGGCGAACCGGCATCGCGAACCGGTCGTTTCAATCGGTCCGATAGGGAAGACGCGCCGCGGGGGGGCCAACTTGGCGCCTTGCCCCCGGATCCAGAGCAGGCCCCCGGCATGTGCAGGGGCCCGCTGTCCCCCGCGTGCCCCTTCGGGTCGCGGGGGCGCCGAGGCTTAGCTCAGCTTGCCACCGCGATGCGACATCTGCATGTGCGCGGCGTAGGAGTTCACCGAACGGTTGCCCGGCTGGTTGGCTTCGAGCACGAGCTGCTCAAGATCGCCGGACTCCACCTCGATCGAGATCGTCTGGTGATGCTTGGACAGCTTCCACATGTAGAGCTTGCCGGTCAGATCCGGTGAGGGATCGCGGTCGCGCTTTGACTCGTAAGGGCGGCCAATGCCCTGCACGATCATGATGCGCGGCTTGGTCAGGCGATAGGTGTGCCCCTCGTAGCCATAGGCATAGACCAGCGCGATGGTCGGCGTATCCGCCAGCACCTTGGCCACTTCCTTGGCCTTGGCGTCCTCGTCCTTCATCTTGTCGATCGCTTCGAGTTTGCGCGCGGCATCAGTGTCCTGCTTGGGAAGCGCCGTCAGATGCAGTTCCTCGGCATAATCGCTGCGCAGGCGCATGTGACCATGGCTGAGATCCCTGGACGAAACCGCGGTTCCCACGGTCGGTTTCGACGTGGCCTCGTCCATGCTGAACAGCGGCGACGGCTTCATGTGAGAGCCGATCAAAACGATCTCTGAGGGGTCGTAAAAATCGTCCGGCAAAAGCGGCAGAACGTCATCGGAAATCGATGAATTGGACATGGGTCTTCCTTTTCCTTGTCAAAACCACGAAACGGAGCGCGACCGGTCCCGGCCGAGCAGGTGAACATCATAGGGGGTGAGGATGTCGCGCCAGGCCATGCATTCGACCATGGTTTCAGCAACATCCCCGTTGCCTCTTTCCTGAAGGCTCTCGCACAGCGCCAGCGCGGCATCCGAATAGGTGAGCGAGCTTGGGTCCAGCTTGCGCCACGAGGCGGCCAGCGCCCCGGCGAGAATGTCGCGCGACTCCTCCAGCGCTTCTTTCAGTTGAAAATGCTTGAGGTCGTAATCCGCCGCAAAGGCGCGTCCGTAGTGATGCGCCAGATCCATGTCCAGATCGCGCGCGTCAGGGATCGTGCCGCGCGGCAGCTCCACCAGTCCGCGGTCCACGGCGATGTCGTGATAGGTCTGGACGATGGCGTCAAAGAAGCCGCCCGTGAAGGGACGCGACCGGTCGTGCACTTCATTGCCCACATCCGACAGCTTGCGGGCGTTGCCTGCGATGCGGATCTGGCGTTCATCGCCCAGTTCCGCCACGCGGTTGAGCTCGTTCATGGCCAGCAGGTTGCCGTTGTCGCGGCGCAGCAAACGGTCCGTGGCGGTGTCGAAATGCAGCATCCCGATCAGCGAACACAGATCCGAGACGCCCTCGTGATAGGGAAACAGATCCGGCCCGGGGCCCAGCCCGTTTGGCGGCAGGCCGATCTCGGCAAAGAGAAAGGAATGCCCGATCTCATGCGCGATCACGTCGAAGTTCAGCGCATACAGCTCCTTGCGGTTGTCGGGCGTGGATTTGTAGCCAAACTCCAGCATGCCCCAGCCGGATTGCGCATTGTCCCAGTCGATCAGCGGAATGATCTCGAGGCGCTCGTAGCTGTCGTTGAAGTGCCAGTCGATCCGGTGGCCGATGTAGCCTTCCCAGATGTCGAGAATGCGTGCCACGCAGCCAAACAGATGCACCCCCAGAAAGGCGCGGCTTTCCGGGTCGATATGGTCGAAATGCCCGTCGGGAGACGGCTCCACCGGCGGTGCCTTGGGGCCGTTGTAGGGCGGCAGATAGGGGTATTCATAGGGGTCCTTGTGACCGACCGGATCCACCACATACATGCGGCTGTTCTGCGGTCCCGGCTGGATCGATCCCAGCGGATCGGAGACCCAGACCAGCTCCGGCTTGTCATATCCCGGTGTGCTGGGGGCCTGCGGATACAACAGGAACCGCGTCCCCAAAGAGGTTTCACTATTTGCCACCGCGGCACTCTCCCCCAAATTCGGCCACCCAGGGCCGGCCTGTCATCCCGGTCTGGATGACGGATCAACCATAGTTCCTTTTCTGGTGTTAACCATAAATCCTGAAGCGGATCTGTGAACCCGTTAACACTTCTGAATTTCACTATTCTTTTTTGGGTATCCCATCCGCAAGACCCAGACCGCTGTCGCGCAGGTCATCGAGCCATGCATGCACAACAGGGACCTCGGAGGGGGCTGGCCTTGGCCATGACCCGGCAGCCTGATGCGCGGCGAGCCTTTGCAACAGGCGCCGCGCGTCATTGGCCTTGGCCGAGACGGCATACGCGGCGGCCTCCCTCGGCATGCGGCGGTCGGGAAAGGGCAGCGCGGTCTGTTGCGCCATGAGCGCCTTGCCCTCGGCAGGTGTCAGCGCCCCGGCGCGTTCGGCGGCCCGCAGGCTGCGACGGATGTCCACCAGCGCCTGGGACAAGGGGTGCGCGCCCACCTCCGCTGGGCTGTGGGTCACCCCCACCGCGTCATCCGGCAAGAGCGCAAAGCGGCGATACCAGCGATAGATCAGACCTTCGCCGATCATGCCCTGCTCCGACAGTTCCGCGGCGCGCAGCGCGCCCATGCTGGAGGCCCCGAAAACCGGAATGCCCCGTGACAGCGCCCACAGGATCTCGCGGTGGCGCACGGTGGGCGCATCCTTGAACACGCCGTCGATCAGCGCAATGGCCCGGGGCGCATCGGAGCAGGCGCGAAACAGGTCGCCCTGGCCTGCCGGGGGTCTGTAGTCGGCGGTCAATATCGCCTCTGCCGCGCGCCGCGGGAGGCTGGGACCAAGGAAGACGACGATAGGACCTTGGGTCATGGCCGTGTCTCATGCGCCGCGGCGGGTGGGTGTCCGGTGTCCGGCCCCTGCGCACGCGCCGGATCGCCCAAGATGTCAGTTCTGCGATCAAGGTCCGGGGTCAGGGGGTCGCTGAGCAGACCGGGCGCCAGCACCCGGCACACCGCCAGCGGCACCTCCGGCACCCACAAGAGCGGCACCGCAAAGACCGGGCCTGCGATCTGTGCCAGATCGGACACCGTGGCCCCCGGACCCGTGGCAGGCGGCAGTGCGAGTCCGTGGCAAGGTCCATGGGCCTCCCAGACATCCCGCAAGGACTGCGCCGACAGTCCATGCGCATAAAGCGCCTGCGTCATGTCCTCTCGCGCGCCAGAGATCACCGCGAGCCGGGCCTGCACGGCCTCCGCAAGGGCCGCCGCCACGGCCTCTGCACCGTTCAGGCGCGCGGCAAAGCCGGTGGCGGGCAGGGGCAGGGACGAGGGGCCGGGGGCCTCCATCAGGGAGATGCCGACGGCAATGACCGGTCCGCGACAGGGCAACAATTGCGCCGAGACGCGCATGTTGGCGCAGATGACGCGCCGGAGCAGAGCGCCATAGACCGGGTCCTCGTGCGACAGGTCCAGTGGCAAGGCTTGGGGCACGCGGTCCGCACGGATGCGGGCATCGGCCTCCAGACATTCCAGCAGGCCCTGTTGCAGGCAGCAGCCCAACTGGTGCCCGCGCCCAACCCGATGGAATGACGCAGCACCGGCGCAGCCTCCGCCGTGGCCCCGCGTGCGAAATCCGTCGAGAGCAGGTCGCGTGGCACCGCGGCGGGCGCATCTTGCGTGATGTTCCATGCCGCGACAAAGGGGGTCTGCGCATCCGGCCAATGGGCACCGGGCGCGCGGGTGGCCCAAAGACCACCGGGGTCGCATTGATCCGTCTGGCTCGCGACAGGAACCAGCGCCTGCAGGTCCTCGCCCGATGCCATTTCAAGGCACTCCAGCACAGCTCCCACCGCGGCCCCGGCGAGGCTGGGCGCCTTGCCCTGTGTCACCGCGTTTGAGCGGGCCATGGGCCGCACCGCTTGCGCCACCGGAAAGCCAAGATGGTCCAGCCCGGTCACATCGGCCACGCGGGTGATCCCGAAGCGCCGCAACCGTGGCGCAAGACGGGACCAGAGCGCCTCTGGCGTCAAGGTGCGCGCGGCGCTCTGTCTCGCCTGTCCCTGCAGCACATTGGCTGCAACGGGGTCAAAGCCCAAGGTCACGCAGGACCCTCTGGCGCAGCGCACTGTCGGACAGCCCCGGTAAATGCTCCCGCAGCGCGGATACCGCTTCGGGCGGCACCGCCAACCCCAGATCCAGCCGGGTCGCAAGATTGCGCAGGATCAACTGGTGTGCGCCCTGCGTGCTGGCCACCTGCCATCCTTCGCTCAGCGCGGTTTCTGCTGCCGCCGGATCCAGCAGGGCCTGACGGCGCAGCAGTTCCGGCAACCAGTAGATCAGGCCGGTGTTGCGCGCTTCGTCAATCTCATCCCGCAAGGGACCCAGCGCGGCGTCATTGCCCTGCGTGGCGGCGGTCACTTCGGCGGCGATGTCGGCATAAAAGGGGGTGTCTTCCAGCACGCCCATTGCGCGCAGCTGTGCCAGTCCGCCAGTCACCGCCGCGGCCTGCGCAGTGTCGCCGGCCCGGACCGCGATCCAGCCGCGAAAGATCTGTCGTTTGGCGTGGATGGCCGGGGCCGCCTCCGCCGCGGAGACCGCGCCGATCTTGCCAAGGATCCGGTCGATCGATGTCAGGTCACGATTGAAAAAGCCCACCTGCAAAGCGATGTCCAAGCCGTGCAGGCGGCTGGACATATGGGCGGTCTCATCGGCCCATGCCTCGCAGGCCGCGATGGCCTCTGCGCTCATGTCCATCTGACCGGTCAGCCAGCCGCACAGCGCCCGCTCGCCCAGACCGCAGACCCTTGCGTCGTGACCGTAAAGGTAGCGCGACTTGCGCCCGACCTCTGGGTCGTACAGCGCCAGCCCGTCGTTGATCGCGCTCAGACAGCGATCATGCGCGCCGCTGTCAAACAGCGTGGCCCAGCCGCAATGCAAGGCCTGCAGGCGCGATTCCGGATCCTGATCCGGGGTCACGTCACGGATCAGGACTTCGGATCGGCGGGTCTGTTCGGTCAGGTCGCTTGCGGTGAACCACCAGCCCCAGAGCACGGGAAAATAGTCCTGCCGCTGTTCATCTGGCAGCGCGAAATACAGCAGTTGCGCCGCGGCGTAGAGCGGCTCTGCCGCGCGGGGGCCATCCATCTGGGTCACGAGCGGGCCGAGCAGTTGCAGGACCCGCAACAACAGCAGATCCCGCCGCGCGCCCTCGTCCAGCTTGGGCAGCAAAGCGCGGGCGCGTTCCAGCGTGGCGCGCGGGGCGCGCAGGGCCGACCGGCGGATCGCCTCTTCGGCCACCTCGATCAACAGCGACACACCGCGTTCCGTGCGTTCGGCAGCGAGGCAATGTTCTGCCATCAGGATGTCCGGCACGTCCTCGGCCAGATCCGGGTCCGCATCGACAAGATCGACAATCTGGCCATGCAGGGCCTCGCGCACGCTGCGCAACTGGCTGTCATAGGCCACGTCGCGCACCAATGCGTGACGAAAGGCATAGGCATAGCCGTTGCCGACCGCCTCCTTGACGCCATGGTCCACAAGGCGCTGGAGGTCGGCATCGACGTCGTCGCGGGGCTTGGCCGCGAGCAGGCGTGTCAGCACATGATAGGGGTATTCACGCCCCAGCACGCTGGCGATCTGGGCCGTGCGCTTTGCCTGTCCCGCGCGATCCAGCCGCGCCGAAAGCAGGTCGCGCAGGGTAAAGACATCGGCGCTTTTCAGGCGGTCCTGCGGGCTGAGGTCATCCAGATCGCAGGCATGCGCGGTCAGCTCGATCAGGAACAGCGGGTTGCCATCACCGCGTGCCACGATCCAGTCCTCTGTCTGGGATGTCAGGGGCGCGGGGGCGGCGGCGGTGATCAGCGCGCGCGCCGCGGGGTCATCCAGCGGCGAGAGGGGCAGCGGGCGCAGCACCTCGCCCAGATCCCCAAGGGCGCCTTCGGGGCGGGTGGTGGCCAACAGCAGGATCGGGTAGCCCGACGCCTTGAGGGCCAGTTGCTCAAGCACCGCCAGCGTCACTTCGTCGGCCCAGTGCAGATCTTCGGCAAGGATCAGCAGCGGGCGGTCGCGCGCAAGGGTCAGGATCTCTGCCAGAACGATGTCGAGGATGGCGGCGCGCCGTGCCTCCGGGCTGAGCGTCTCGTCCTCCTCCAATGCGCCGAGCGCCTCTGCCGTGTGCATCGCGGCCGCGCTCATCAGCGGGTCGCTGTCGCGCTCATAGGCCCGCTCATACATCTGGATCAGCGCAAAGAGCGCCTCTCCCTGCGTGCGCGGCTGGCATTGCAGCAGCATCTGGCGGGCGTCGGGTGTCCCGCGCAGGAAATGCGCCAGCAGGCGGGATTTGCCAATCCCCGGCTCGCCTTCGATCAGGATCGCCGTGCCCTGTCCACCGCGCACGTTTTGCCAGTCGCTGTTGAGCGTCTCCATTTCGGCGCCGCGGCCGGTGAAAGGCGTGTTGCCGTCGCGGTCCCGGGCGTGTCGGCTGTCGATCTCGCGCAGGGCATCGGCGCGCCAGGCCCGTTTGACATCGGCAAAGCCTTTCAGGTTCAGCCCGTCCATCGGCGCATACTCCACCGCCCGCGCCGTCAGCGCATAGGTGGCGGGCGAGACCAGAACAGTGTTCGGTGCCGCCGCCGATTCCAGCCGCGCCGCGAGGTTGGGGGCCACACCCACCGCGCCAAGCCGACCGCTGGACAGCGCATCGGGGGTTTCCGGCAGGACCACGACGCTGGTGGCGATGCCGATTCGCAGGGCAGGGGCGTCGTCGATCTCTGTCCGGGCGTCCAGCAGCTTCAGCGCGGCGTCCACTGCGGCAAACGCCGCGTCTTCCTGCGCCAGCGGATAGCCGAAATAGGCCATGCCCCCGTCGCCCATCACCTGCTCAAGCGAGCCGCCCTGTTCGGACAGCACTTCGGCGGCGGTGGTGTGGATCTCGTCAAGCGCCGCGCGCAGGCGTTCGGGGTCATGCGCCCCCTGCAGGGCCGTGGAGCCGACGATGTCGTAGAACAGCACGGTCAATTGCCGACGCTCTCCGGACTGGCTGCGTTTTGCGCCGGGCTTGGCGTTGCGTTTCTTGAACAAGGGCATTCTTGAATTCCCAAACCTGACCGTCCTCATCTTGCCGTGACCGGCCTGAAAAGGAAAGATTTTGCCGTTTGCCGCGCGCGGCGCATGCTTTAGCGTCGCGACCATGAACGATTCCGAAGTTTCTTCTGACCGGCACGTGCCCTGGCTCGAAGCCTCCGGGGCGCTGCGCGATGTGATCGAGCAGGGCATGTTGCCCTTTACGCTCACCTCCGGGCAGACCCTGTTCGAAAAGGGCGATTTTGACGACCGGCTTTACCTGCTCGACAAGGGCCAGTTGGAAGTGAGCGTTCTGTCCGCCTCCGGTCGCAAGCTGTCGCTGAACCAGATCCGCCCCGGCAGTGTCTTTGGCGAGATCGCGATCTTTGATCCCGGACCGCGCACCGCCCGCATCGAGGCGATGGCCGACAGCAAGCTGCGCGCCATTCGTCACAGCGTGCTGATGGCTCAGGTCTCGCGGGCGCCGGAACTCGCGCAGGAGCTCTTGCGCCTTGCGGGGCGCCGGATGCGCTGGCTGAGCCGACAGGTCGAGGATCAGGTCTTTTTGCCACCGGCAGCGCGGCTGGCGGCGAAGCTTTTGCATTTCACCGCAGAGCAGCCGGAACTGGTCATGTCGCAGGCGCAACTGGCGGAATACGTGGGCGTCACGCGCGAAGTGGTCTCGCGCATTCTGACAGAATGGCGCCGCGCCGGTCTGGTGGATGGTGGCCGCGGGCGGATCACCGTGCGGGACCGCGATGCCTTGCTTGATATCTGCAGCATGGAGGCGCTCTGACCCCTGAACAGGGGGCTGGCGTCCGGGCATGACAGGCGCCATCGCTTGCAGCGATCTTGGCGCGATGCAGGCTGTTGCGCCAGTGTTTGTGCCAGTGGTTGGCCCAAAGGGTGGTCCGGTGTGTGTGCCGACATGTGTCATGCCTTCCCAATACCTTAACTTTCCTTTGGGCAATGTGATCAGCTTCACAGATGCGCGGCGCGGGCTGCGCCATTCCACCCTTGCGACAACATGGGTGGAGGCTGAAGATGATGACAAGACCAGACGGGGGCAGCGCGCAAGGTCCGCACCTGTGGCCTGAGGCGCCGTGGCGGCGGCAAGGCATGATCACCGGCTTGGCACCAGCCAAAGACGGCCATTCCAATGTCTCTGACAGATTGCCAAGGAAAGGCAGCGGATTGTCCGGAGGTGCGACCGATCCTGCGGGCCGCGGGACCAGCACACCGCCCCTGGCCGACCCAAATGCACTTCAGGGCGCGATCCCCATTCGTTTTGACATGGCTCGAACGAGGGGACCGGCACGGTGACTATTCAGCCTGATCTGCTTGCCCGACGAGTGATCGTGCGGGTGACCGCCGGGGTCTATCGCGGTTTTTGCCGCCCCGTGGCACTGGGTGCGATGGCGGCGACGCTGGCCCTGACCTTCTGGATCCTGTTCTTGCCGGAAGCGGCGACCCTGACCCTCAGCGCCGCGCGGGCCGCCACGCTGGACCTCTTTCGCGGATGGTACATGTACGTCCTGCTCGCGTTCCTTGTGTTCTGTCTTGGTCTGGTGGTCTTGCCGGTGTCCGGACGGCTGCACCTCGGGCCAAAAGACGCGACGCCGGAATATTCCAACGCGACTTGGCTTTCGATGATGTTCTGCGCCGGGCTCGGTGCCGGTATCCTGATCTATGCGGTGGCCGAACCGCTGTCGCATTTGCAGACCAATCCGCATCTTTTGATGGGACAGGTCCTGCCGGGGACCGAACATGCCGCCGCCACTGCCGTATCCTACGCGATCCTGCATTGGGGGCTTTCGGCCTGGGCCTGTTATGCGGTGCTGGCCATGGCCATCGGGTTATACAGCCATCGCTATGGCATGCCGATGACGATCCGCACAGCGCTGGCGCCGCTGTTGGGACGGCAATACGACCGTGCGCTTGGCAACCTGATCGACGTCTTTTCGATCTTTGCCATCATTGCGGGCCTTGCCACCACGCTGGGCTACGGGGTGGAGAGCCTCGTTTCCGGGCTGCACGCGGTGACCGGCTGGACCCGGCTTGTGAACGCGGACCTCGTGCCGCGGCTGGATGTGAAACTGATAGTGCTGACCATCGTGGCCGTGGTCGCGACCGGATCGGTCGTCTCCGGGTTGCGGCGCGGGATCAAGTGGATGTCCAACGCCAGCGTGCTGATCTTCTTCGGGGTGCTCGCCTGCTTTGCCGCCGCCGGTGACTCGCTTGGCAACCTTGGACGGCTTGGGCACGCGCTCTGGCTGTATCTCAGTGAATTGCCGGGCATGGCGACGCTTGTGGCGCGTCCGCAACCGGGGCCGGAGGGCGACCGGATGGCGCTGTGGCAGACCGACTGGACGATATTCTACTGGGCCTGGTGGATTGCCTTTGCCCCCTTCGTGGCGCTATTTCTGGCGCGCATTTCACGCGGGCGCAGCCTGCGGGTCTTTGTGTCGGGTTGTCTCTTTGCGCCGGTGGGGATCTGCGCGGTCTGGTTCGCCATGGTGGGGGGCGCGGCCATCGACGTGCAACTGGCGGCCCCGGCCGGGCAGGAACTGACGCGGTTGCCCGTCTCTGCGCAGATCAGCGCCACGATCCGCGCCATCGCACCGGAAGGGCTGGCGCTGGCATGGAACCTCTCCGTGACGCTGCTGCTGCTGTTGCTGCTGATCACCACGATGAACGCCGCCGTTCTGGCCATCAACACCATCGCGGCGGCGGGTGATGCGGATCAGTCCATACCGCTGCACATACTGTCGTGGGGCGGTGCGCTGACACTGATCATTGGCAGCCTGCTGGCGGCGGGCGGCACCGATGCGATCCGCGATGCGATGATCCTCGGCGCGCTGCCCTTCTCTGTGGTGATCGTGGGGGCCATGCTGAGCATTGCAGCGGCGCTGGCCTTTGAAACACGTCCAATACCTGCGTCAGCCAAAGCGCTGACGGAGCGGGACTGACCCCGGGGCTGGGGCAATACGCTCCCTTTTGTCCCGGACCCTACCCCGGGGTCAGGCGTCACCCGTCGGATTGCGCGATCCGGCGGGTGATGTCATTTTCGGGCTGCGGCTACAGCGTAGGATCGCCCCAGGCCATGTCCGGCCCCTTGCGCTGGGCGACCCCCACAAGAAAGCTGCGCAGCTCCGATTGTTCCACCGGCTTGCCAAAGCGCGGAAGATCCTGCGCGCGGCAAGTGTCGGCCAGCGCCTCCGAGCGGTCGGCGCTGAGGATGCAAGCCTCGAGCGCGGGCGACAGATTGGACAGCTGGCGCGCAAGGGCCAGACCGTTCGGACCATCGCCCAGCTGGTAGTCTATCACCGCGGCATCCGGCAGCAGCTGGATCTCCGTCAGCAGTTGCACAGCCTCGGCGGCATCCCGTGCCTCAAGCACATCCGCCCCCCAGTTTTCGATCAGCCGCGCAAGGGCGGGGCGCAGGGCATCATCGTTCTCGACCAGCAAGACCACGAGGCCCACGGCGCTGCCCGGGGTCGGATCCGGGCGCGCGTTGAGCGCCCCTTGCGGGCTGCGCTGCGGTTCGGCCCGTTCCAGCGTCACGAAAAACCGCGTGCCCTGACCGACAACGGAATGCAGTCCCAAGGGGTGGCCAAGCCGCGCGCAGGCCCGTTCCACGATGGCCAGACCAAGGCCAAGCCCTCCGCCTTCGCCCGTGCCATCCCCGGGATTGAGCTGCTCAAACTCGCGAAATATGCGGTCCTGGTCCTGTTCGGCGATACCGGGCCCGGTGTCCCAGACCTCGACCCGCAGCGCCGCGCCATGGCGCCGCGTGCCGACAAGGATCCGACCGGTTTCGGTGTAGCGCACTGCATTGCCGATAAGGTTCTGCAAGATACGACGCAGGAAGCTGGGATCGCTGGTCACCTGCGCGTCGGTGTGCTGAATGCGCAGATCCAGCCCCTTGAGCCGCGCCGCCGGTTCGAACTCGTCGCGCAGCGCCGTGAGGATGCTGCCCAGCGACACGGTGGTCACATCGAGGCTGAGCGCTCCGGCGTCCAGTTTCGAGATATTCAGCAAGGCATCGATGATCGCCTCGACACTGCCAAGGGCGTTGAGCGCCTTTTTTGCGGTCGGGGCGCCCGCATCGCTGCGGTTGCTGAGGTCAGAGACATAGAGCTTTGCCGCCGAAAGCGGTTGCAGAAGATCGTGGCTGGCCGCTGCCACAAAGCGCGACTTCGAGGCATTGGCGCGCTCTGCCGCGGCGAGCGCGTCTTCGAGTTCCAGCGTGCGGTCCTGCACGCGCCTTTCCAGCAGTTCGTTGGCCTCTGCGAGGCTGCGCGCGGCGTTGCGTTCCGCCGAGACATCGGTCACCGACACCACAAAGCCGCGGTTGGGCATCTCTTGCGCAAAGATGTCGAGCGTCAGGTTGGGGCGGCGCATGACTTCGAACCGCAGCGCCCTGCGGGGCGTATCCTGATGCGCCCAGGCACGAAAGGCACCGTGCTGCTCGGTCGAATGCGCCAGCTCCATCTGCAGATGGTCCAGAAGCCGGTCAAACCCCATGCCGACCCGCAGGAGCGAGGCAGGCAAGGCCAGCAGCGTGCCCAGTCGCGCGTTCCAGTCCAGCAGCGCGGTGTCCTTGTCAAAGATGCAGACCCCCTGGTTGAGGTGCTCCAGCGTCGCCCTCAGCATCCGCGCCTGATTGTCCAGCATCTTCGAGCGTTTGAACCGCTCAAGCCGGATGATGTCGGTGACGTCGGTCTGCAGCACAACCGTGCCGCCGTCGGTGGTGCGGTGCTCGCTGACCTGAAGCCATTTGTCCTGCGCGAGGCGCACGTTGAACATCACATGCGGCTCGCGGTGCATCCGCAACCGCTTGCGCGCCCAGTCACGGCGCGAGGTGCCGCCTTCGAGGTCCAGAAACCTGCTCTGGCTGACGCGCGCCACATAGACGGTGAAGTGGATGTTGGACACCAGATGCGGCTGTACATCGGGCATGTGCATCCCGAACCGCTGGTTGCACATCACCAGACGGTCGCCGGCGTCAAACAGCGCGAACCCTTCCTGCACCGCTTCGATGGCGTTGGCCATGTTGCCATGCGCCCGTTCCGCCGCGCGCCGCGCCTCGGTCAGCGCCGCGTTGGAAAAGTTGAGCAGCTCCAGCGCATGTTCCAGATCGCGCGTGCGGTCGCGCACCTGATCCTCGAGCAACGCGGCGCGTTCGAACTGCGCGTAGGCCGCGCCCGACTGGTCGTTGTCCTGTTCGGCCCGGCGCATCAGCGCGGCTGTGATGGTCTTGAGCTTTTCGTTCTGCCGCAACAGGCTGTCGTTGGGGTTGATCAGCTCATCTGACATGGGCCCCCGCGGCATGACCGTCCCATGGCAGGCCTGCGTGTTCCTCGTCACTGGGGGCATAGAGCGCCACACCGGTCATCGTCTGGTTCACATGCATGCCTCCGAATTGTTCCCCGTAGGTGGAAAACCCCGCCACGCCATACTCCTGCAAGACCGCGCCGAGGCGGCCGATCAACTGGTTCTGACCGGCCTCAATGCGGCGCAGAATGCAGTCAAATGCCAGCACGGCGTCCGGTTTCCGAGGCGTGCAGAGCGCGCCGAACTCCTCCTTGAGATGATCCACGATCGGTGCGCCCTCTGCAACCGTCAGCACCAGCCCTACGTCGATGGCCGAGAAAAATTCCAGATACCCCTCTGCAGTGACGCGTTTTATGGCACGCACATGGTGGGTGTCGCCAAATCGCACAACCATCGGGTTCTCGGCAAAGGTGAAGGTGTCGACCTGCTCGGGCGATTTGCCGAGGATGCGCGCCAGTTCGCGCGCGGCGGGCTCTGCGTTGATCTCCTGCACGAGGCGCTGCGACGGCTCGGCGGCGGTGACCACCATTCGTCGCTGCGTCGGACTGAAGTGGTTGAGCGAAAAGACCTTCAGCGCACAGTTTGTCCGCAACAGCGCCAGAACGGCCGCGTTTTCGCGGACCTTTCCCCGGGCAAAGACGAGGCTGCGGTCAAAGCGCGTGCCATCCCCCGCAGAGCCGCCGAACATCGGCACATTCCCCAGCCCGGCAGACAGCGCCGAGGCCAGCGCATCTTCGCGGCGCGACAGGCCATCGACCAACAGGAACGCGAATTCGTTGCCAAAGGAGGCGCCATGCTCCACCAGTTGCGTGCGCGCCTGCACGGTCTGCCGGATCGTGGCGAGCGTGTTGACCTCGGAAAGATCGTCAAAGGTCAGCAGACGACAGGCAAAATGCTTGCTTGGAAAGCCAAGCGCCAGAATGTGGTCCTCGAGATAGCCAGCGCCGGGAGCGATTTCGCCAGCGGTTGTGCAGCCGATCACGTCCTGATCAGGCCAGGCCTGCGCTGCGGCATCGACAACGGCCTGCACATCGGCGGAAGAGGCGACAAAAAGCACGACAAGGGCGCAATTCTGCCCCAGCTGGTGCTTCAGTTCATCAAAGGCCTCCGGATCATGGACAGGCACCGCGGCGCTGGGCAAGATCCCCTGCGACGCATGACCTTGTCCCTGACCGAAGGGCAAAGCCCATCGGGTCAAGTTTCCTCCCCTTCACTGCTGTTTCGCAGTTTTCAGCGAGCATAGGGTCAGGCGTCGTCCTTTGGCAAGAAATTCGCGAATTGCGCCTGACCGGCGATCAGCACGGCTTGCGTGCGGCTCTGGACGCCCAGTTTGCGCATGATCGCTGTGACATGCGCCTTGACCGTGGTTTCCGCGATCGACAGATCAAAGGCGATCTGCTTGTTCAGCTTGCCCTCGCAGATCAATTGCAGGATCCGCGCCTGTTGATCCGTCAGGGTCGAGATACGTGACATCGCAGCGCTTTGCGCCGTGTCGGCATCGGCGCTCTCGGGCACTTCGACAAAACCTTCCGGCAGGAAGGCATTGCCACGGCCCAAGACGCCAAACGCCTCGTGGAACACTTCGCGCTGGCTGTGCTTGGGCACAAAGCCGCTGGCACCGGCGCGCATCACCGAAGAGATCATCCGGTTTTCCGCCATCGAGGACACGACCAGCACGGGCACATCGCCTGCCGCGCGTTTGAGCCGGATCAGGCCGTCGAGGCCATTCACGTCCGGCAGGTTCAGGTCCAGCAGGATGACATGGATGTCGCGGTTCGACTGGACGTAGGTCAGCGCATCCTCGAGACGGCTGGCGGCGGCCACGTCTTTCACACCGGGAATGGTCTTCAACGTCATCGACAGGGCGTCGCAAAACAGCGGATGGTCATCGACAATCAACGCATGCGCGAGCTCGGTCTCCTCTGTTGTCTGCAAGATCGTTCTCCCTGTGGCCTGTTCCAGGTCTGCTCCGTCGTTCTAGCATTTAGGGGACAGGCTGTCCCTTATCCAATGGTACTGACACCAACGGCGCGCCCCCATGGGAGGCGCGCCGCAATTTCTGTCTGTCTGGCAAAAGGTTAGTCAGCGGATGCCAGTTGCTTGGGCAGTTTGAAGGTCCACAGCAGGCCACCCTGATTCAGGTAGTTGACCTTCTTGGCCACTTCACCACCCCAGAGCGGAACCGCGCCGCCCCAGCCGGAAATGATCGAGACGTATTGCTCGCCTTCCATTTCCCAGGTGACGGGCTGGCCGACAATGCCGGACCCGGTCTGGAAGGACCACAGAACCTCACCGGTTTCATCGTCCAGCGCGATGAAGTTGCCTTCCGGTGTGCCGGTGAAGACGAGGCCGCCACCGGTGGTCATCACGCCACCCCAAAGCGGAGCGTCGTTCTTGTACTCCCACTTGAGCTCGCCGGTGTCCGGGTCGATCGCCTTCAGAGAGCCGATGTGGTCCTCGTAGTTGGGCTTGATGGTGAAGCCCGCGCCAAGGTAGGCCGCGCCCTTCTTGTAGGTGATCGGCTCGTTCCAGATGTCCATGCCCCATTCGTTGGAGGGCACGTAGAAGTTGCCGGTGTTCTGCGAGAAGGCCATCGGCATCCAGTTCTTGCCACCCAGGAAGGAGGGCGAGGCAAAGATGACGTCGCCCTTGGCACCATCGGCCGCGGCGGCCGGGTCACCGGGACGGTTTTCCTCGACAAAGATCGGACGGCCATTCTCGTCCAGACCTTCGGCCCAGGAGATGTCCTTCACGAAGGGCAGACCGCGCACAAAGCTGCCATCCTCGGCATCGAGAACGTAGAAGAAGCCGTTCCGGTCCGCCGTGGCGAGGCGCATGTTGCCGTCACGGTCGTCATAGGCGACCACTTCGTTCACGCCGTCATAGTCCCAGCCTTCGCGCGGCGTGGTCTGGAAGTGCCACTTGATCTCGCCGGTGGCGGGGTCAATGCCGATACGCGACGCGGCATAAAGGTTGTCGCCGGAGCCGTCGTTCTTCTGGCCAGCATCGCGCAGCCAGCTGTTCCAGGGCGCCGGGTTGCCTGCGCCAAAGATCAGCGTGTCGGTGCGCGCGTCGTAGGATCCACCAAGCCATGTGGCGCCGCCGCCGGTCTTCCACATGTCGCCGGGCCAGGAGGCGTTCAGCGTGCCGGTCATGGTGCTTTCTTCGCCGTTCAGCATGCCCATGTGACCTTCGATCACCGGACGCTCCCAGACGAGATCGCCGCTGTCGACGTCACGTGCCTGCACGGTGCCCACGATGCCGAATTCGCCGCCGGAGTTGCCGGTGACCACGAGGCCGTCGACGATCAGCGGTGCGGCGGTGTAGGAATAGCCCGCCTTGTAGTCGGCGATCTTGTCGCGCCAGACAACCTTGCCGGTGTCCTTGTTCAGCGCCACGATGCGTGCGTCCAGCGTGCCAAAGATGATCTTGTCGCCGTAGATCGCCGCGCCCCGGTTGATCACGTCACAGCAGGGCAGGATGCCTTCGGGCAGGCGGGCGTCGTACTGCCACAGCTCTGCACCGGTCTTCACGTCGATGGCGTAGATGCGCGAATAGGAGCCAGTGATATACATCACACCGTCATAGATGATCGGCTGGGTTTCCTGGCCGCGCTGCTTTTCGCCACCGAGGGAAAACGCCCACGCGGGCACGAGGTTCTTGACGTTGTCCTTGTTGAGCGTGTCCAGCGGGCTGTAGCGCTGCAGGTGGCGCCCCATGCCGTTGGTCACGATCTGGTCGGTGATCGTCGCGTCGTTTGCCAACATCTCTTCGGTGACTTCGGCAAACGCGGCGCTCATGGCCATGACACTCGCCGTGGCGGCGAGGACGAGATACTTCATGCTGGTTCCTCCCAAGCAGGCCCCGCCCGTCGTCTTGATGGACGGGGCAGATTCCATGGCAGGCAGTATCGCGAGAGGGAAACCCGGAGAGTATAGTACAATGGTCGGATACGGGCAGAGCCCAACAGTTACACTTTCCCGTGACATCTGCACAAAAGACATGCGTTTGCGCCGTAACTGTCTCAGGTTACCTGCCAAATCGCTTGTGAATCCGTTTGACCGAGGGGGACCGTCACCATGCGACGAGGCCTATCAATCTGTGCCTGCGCGGCCATTTTCTGCGCCTCTGCCACCTTTGCCGGGCCGGATGCGGGGCGCTACAGCGCCTTTCTGGAACAGGCGGACGGCAGCCGGATCATGGTGGCCGGGATCGAATTGGACGCAGAGGGCACATATGACATCGCCATGGAAGCGGCTCCCTTTAGCGATCATTTCCTGTCGATGCGCCCGTTCAAATGTCTCGAAGGCCCGGACAAGCACTGGTGCCATGTGCCTTACCCCTATGAGAACCGCAGACGGCTTGCCGAGGGGGATCTGACGGATCTCGAATACGATTTTCTCTTCCTGTGGAAGGGCGCAACGGAGTACGGCATCAACATGTGGAACGGGGTCTACTACAAGTTGAGCGAAGAGGACGGCCGCCTTGTCGGACACCTGCATGAGATGGACATGGACATTCTCTCCGCCCCGCCAGCAGCCGGCGACCTGCGGCCCGTGCAGGAGTACGATCTCGAAGAGGGAGATCCCGACAGCTTCTGGTTGCCGAGGCTCGTGATCGAAGCAGGTATCAGTCCCTGATCGCGCGGTTGCGCGACAGGTCAGAGATTCTGTCGCGGCTGACGAGGCGGGGTGAGGGGAAAGCGCTTGTCGAAGACCTGGATCCAGAGGCCCGAGATTTCCCGGAAGTGAAAAACGTCTGGGACGCAATTCATGAGAGACAGATGAAAGATCGCCAATACTGGTTTGTTGCCCCATGGCTTGAATTTCTGACCGTAGACGCTGCAGGGCCCGCTGGAGGAAAAGAACAAACACATGGCCTTGCACCACTTTCTTTGACGACAGACAGTTGGATTGTGCCAGGAGCCATAAACCATGGCCCAAATTGGCTTGATGCCGTATTTTGCAATGAAGACTTCAAGAAAAGAGCGCGGCGAACTGGTCGTGACGGTCTGCAGCTCTGCCCCTTCAAGATGGCGTAATTCATTGGTGTGAGGGGGGGTGTCACGACACAAGTTCCGAAAGCCACCATATTGGGCCTCAAGGAGTCTCTCCGTGCAGCGCTGCCGAGCATTCTGTTTTTGATAGTCTGACGGAAGCGGGAATACTTTTCAGCAAGGACCTTCAAAGGGATGCAGACGTATTTTGGGGGGCCTCCCGGGGCCTTGACGACCCCCGGCGCAAGGGCGCAGGCGCTGCGGCGGCTGTGATCCAGATCCAGCCTACGACCATGGTCGCGGGTTTCCATGGCCCCGTCTTTGATAATCTCCGGCAAAACAGGGAGGAGACGACATGGGACTTGTCCGCAGCCTTACGGCCGCGGTGGCGGCGTTTGCCGTGACAGCGGTGACAAGCGTTAGCGCGCTTGCAGAGACGCCCGTTCTGCGGGCCTCCGTGCTCAAATTCGGCACGGTCAACTGGGAACTCGATACGATACAGCACCACGGGCTTGATGCCGCCAACGGCTTTGAGCTGTCGGTGCAGGGCGTGGCCGGTGGCTCCGCTGCCAAGGTGGCGTTTCAGGGCGGCGAGACGGATGTGATCGTCTCGGACTGGCTCTGGGTGGCGCGGCAACGCGCGGCGGGCCGGGACTATGTCTTTATTCCCTACTCGAAGGCCGTTGGCGGCGTGATGGTGGGCAAGGACAGCGGCATCACCAGCCTCGCGGATCTGGCGGGCAAGAAGATCGGCATCGCGGGCGGTCCGCTCGACAAGAGCTGGCTGATCCTGCAGGCCTATGCGGCGCAGGAACATGGCATGGATCTGGCCGCGGACACGCAGCAGGTCTTTGGCGCGCCGCCGCTGATCTTCAAATCGGCGCTGTCGGGTGACACCGCCGGTGCGATCAACTTCTGGCACTTCATGGCCAAGATGGAAGCCGCAGGTATGGAACGCATGCTGTCGGTGGACACCGCGGCGCAGGCACTTGGGCTTGACCCGGAAACGCCGCTTCTGGGCTATGTGGTGCGTGGCGAGATGCTGCGTGAGACGCCGGACCTGGTGAGCGGCCTCGCCGCGGCCTCGCGCGCGGCAAAGGATCTGCTGGCCAGCGACGACGCCGAATGGGACCGTCTGCGTCCGCGCATGAACGCCAAGACCGATGCGCAGTTCGCCGCGCTCAAGGCGGGTTTTCGCGCGGGCATCCCGGCCCCCGGTCCGGTGGACGAAGAGGCCGCCGCCCGCATGCTGAGCCTGATGGCCGATGTCGGCGGCTCCGACCTCGTGGGTGACGCCACCGAATTGCCAGAGGGTGTCTTTGTCCAACCCGGCAGCTGAAGGCGCGCCCGCGCTTCGACTGGATCTCAGGGGCCTGTCCATCGGGGGCAGGCCCATTCTTGGTGCGCTGTCCTTTGACCTCTATCCCGGGCAGACCCTTGCGCTGACCGGCCCGTCCGGAGTGGGCAAGACCAGCCTTCTGCGCGTATTGGCGGGGCTGGAAAAGGGGCATGACGGGGATCTGACACTGCCCGGGCGGGTGGCCTATGTGTTTCAGGAACCCACGCTGCTGCCGTGGCGGTCCCTGCGCCAGAACCTGTGCCTGACCACCGGCATAGGGGAGGCGCAGGCCGAAGACGCGCTTGCGACCGTCGGGCTGGCCGGGTTGGGCGACCGGTTCCCGGGGCAGACCTCCCTCGGGCAACAACGCCGCCTGTCGCTGGCCCGCGCCTTTGCCGTGCAGCCGGACGTGCTGTTGATGGACGAGCCGTTTGTCTCGCTCGACCCGGCCCTGGTGGATGAAATGATGTCCCTGTTCGAGCGGTTGCGCGCCGGGCGTCCGGTGGCCAGCGTCCTCGTCACCCATGTGGAGGCAGAGGCTGACCGGCTTGCGACGCGCCACCTGCGCCTTGCAGGACAGCCCGCCACGTTTGTCACGGACTGAACGTGTGGCTGGTGGCCCTGTCGGTCGTTTCACCGCGCAGGGAGAGCCCCGTGCGATTGGCCCGCACCGTCACCAATGACGCAAGAAACTGACCCGAGACATGGGGTCTTGCCGTCTCTGCCGGAGTGTTCGCCGCCCATTCGTCAGAGCGAAAGGCAAGGGTGCAGGGGCCGCGGCATGCGCCATTTCGTCCAGTGGACCGTCCATGGGTTTGGCCAGAGATCCAAGCAGGGCTTTGGCAAGAAGGATTGCCCTGAAGACCGCCCAAAGGCCGCTCAGAAGGCGGGTGCGTATTTCCAGTTGTCGGCGTCCGGGGTCACTTCGTCCAGATCATAGGCCGCGCCCTGCAAACGAAGCGCAATCTCCAGACCAGCGTCGGCGGCCTGATCCACAAGGGCGCGCCCGCGCGTCTCATCGCGTGCCACGCCATGCCCGCGCATCAGTGCGATCCCGTAGTTGAACTGCCCCACGGGGTCCCCGGCATCCGCCGCACGCCGATCCCATTCCGCCGCCGCGTCGGGATTGTACTCCCCGCCCAGACCATTGTTGTCCAACTGGCCCATCCATGTCATCGCCGAGGTGAAACCGCCCTGTGTCGCACAAAGCTCGAAGACATCGCGCGCATCGACATGGTCGCCCTTCTTGGTAAAGTGATAGCC
Source organism: Sagittula sp. (assembly GCA_042088665.1). Classification (GTDB taxonomy): domain Bacteria; phylum Pseudomonadota; class Alphaproteobacteria; order Rhodobacterales; family Rhodobacteraceae; genus JBELMB01. Next base: position 1,028 of record JBELMB010000066.1, on the reverse strand, counting down.
CGCAGCGCAGGTGTTCATGTCCGTCTGCCCGTTGCGGATGTTTTGCAGGACGCGGTCCATGCCCATCTCCGGTGGGTTCAGCATGCCGCCGTCGTCTTCGGCGAGGGCGGGGGCTGCAACGAGGCATATCATCAGTGTCCAGCGTGTCATCTCGGTCTCCTTTCGGGCGGTCTTATCACATTTCCGGTGGCGCGGCACGCCCTGCGTTGCGGGGGCCGCATCATGGGCCTGCCTTGCGTTTCATCATGCCGCGCGCCGGATCATACCCCCAAAGCGCCAGCCCGAGGAACACCAGCGCCGCCAGCGCGGTCCATAGCGTCGCCGCCAGATTGACATCCATATAGAGCGCAAAGCGGATCATCTCCACGGCATGGGTAAAGGGGTTCACCGCGCAGATGTTGTGCAAAAGCTCGGAGCTTTCGGCCATCTTCCACAGCGGGTAAAGCGCGGACGACAGGAAGAACATCGGGAAGATGACAAAGTTCATCACCCCGGCAAAATTCTCCAACTGCTTGATGAAACTCGACAATGCCAGTCCCATGGCGCCCAGCATCAGCCCGGCCAGCACAAGCGCGGGCAGCACAGTGACGTAGCCGCCCCATGGCCAGCGCATCCCGTAGAGATCGGCAATGATCAGGAAGGTATAGACCTGCAGGATGGAGATCGCCGTAGAGGCCAGCAAACGGCAAAACAGCAGCCAGCCACGGGGCAGGGGCGTTGTCAGCAAGAGCCGCATCGAGCCCATCTCGCGGTCATAAACGAGGCTCAGGGAGCTTTGCATGCCATTGAACAGCATGATCATGCCGCACAGGCCAGGCACGATATAGGTCTCGTACTGGATGTAGGTCTGGTAGGGCGGGGTGATCGACAGCCCCAGCGCGGCGCGAAACCCGGCGGCAAAGACCAGCAGCCAGACGAGCGGTCGCACCAGCGCCGCCACGAATCGTCCGCGCTGTTGTACGAACCGCAATGCCTCGCGCATCACGATGGCCCTCAGCGCGATCAGGTAGTGTCTCACGCCGGGGCCT
>JBELMB010000282.1:0-4729 GCA_042088665.1 Sagittula sp. | reverse complement strand
GTGCGGAGAATGTCGCCAACCGGCTTCAGAAACAGGACGGCGTCGTGCGAATATCGGCCAGCCCAGCGGCCCTCGGGGGGATGATACAGGGCAAGCTGGACGCCTTCGCGACCCGGTATCCCGGCATTCAGGTGCACATTGGCCAACTGAGCGATATCGACCCGCTGGGGGGTATTGTTGACGGGGCCTTTGACATCCTGTGCACCCGCGAACCCTCTGTGCTGCCAGAGGGCTGGGTGTTTGAGCGCTGCGTCGATGACATGCTGATCGCGGTCTGTGGCATGGATCACGTGCTGGCGGACAAGCCGAGGATCACGTCCGAGGATCTGGCGCAGGCAAAGTGGTTGCAAAACCGCGTGGGCTCCGTCGCCCGGCGCAGGTTCGAAGAGATTGCACTTGCCAACGACTGGCCCCAAAGCTGTCGCTGCCAGTTGATCATGCATATCCCGGAGCTGACAAAGGAAATGCTGAGCAGTGGCAAATATCTTGCCATCTTGCCGCGCAGTGTCGCGGTTCCCTGGCTGAAAGCGCTTGAGATCAGAGAGTTGAAGACGGATCTCAACGCGCCGCTGCCGCCGCTTGGGTTCCTTTGGGCGCAAGACAGGAGCGGGCCAGCCACCGCGGCCTTCGCCGCTCATCTGCGAAAGTGATGACGGTTGGGGCCTGTGCCCTCGGGGCTGTCCGGTCAAGGTGCCGTGGTGCACGGCGCTGCGCAGCCCGGGTATCAAAACCCCGGCGCCGTCAATCGGCCGAGGGTCTGTTCAGGCGGTTTTTCACGATGGGAAGCTGCGTCACCAACATGGCGATAAGCGCGATACAGAGCACCAGCGAAATCGGATGGCTGATCAGGTCCCAAAAGAACTGACCGACATCCTCGCGTGCGCCAATCATGGCCCGGCGGTAATTGGCGTCGATCATGGGGCCAAGGATCACGCCCAGAATGATCGGCCCGACCTGGAACCCGTAGCGTTTCAGAAAATACCCGAGGACGCCAAAACCAAGCGCCCAGGTGATGTGAACAGGATTGTTCTGGATCGCGTAAGCCCCGACCGCGGACAGCACCACGATCAGCGGGATCAGGATGGCGCGGGGACATTCGACCACTTTCGTAAAGATCCGAACCCCGGTAAGCCCGAAGACGAGCAGGAACAGGTTGGCCAGCGTCAGGTTCCCGACGATGAACCAGAACAGATGTGGCGTGTCGGTCAAAAGCAGCGGACCGGGTTTCAACCCGTGAATGTAGAGCGCACCGATGATGATGGCGGTCACGGCGTCACCCGGTATGCCGAGCGTCAGCATGGGCACGAAGGCGCCTCCGACGGCGGCATTGTTGGCGGCCTCGGGCGCGATCAAGCCTTCCTTGGCGCCTTCGCCAAATGGCACTTCGGGTGATTTCGTGCTGCGCTTGGCCTGATCATAGGCCAGCAGCGCCGCAATATCGCCGCCCGTGCCGGGCAATGCGCCGATCACCGTGCCCAGACCCGATGATTTCAGCGCGAGGGCAAAGTAGCGCCGCACATCGGCCCAGGCAGGCACGATCCTTGTGATCTTCTGTTTGACCGGTTGCGCGGCCACATGCTCCAGCTGGACGAGGGCCTCTGCGACGCCAAAGAACCCGATCATGGCCACGACAAAGGGCACGCCCCCCATCAGGTTGATCGACCCGTATGTGAACCGCGCCTCGGCCGTCATCGGGTCAAGACCGACCATGCCGATCATCACGCCAAGCGCTCCTGCAAAGGCCCCCTTGGCAAAGCTTTCGCCCGACAGCGTGCCGACCAGCAGAATTCCTATGATCCCCAGCAGCATGTATTCGCGCGACGTGAATTTGATTGCGAATTGGGCAATCAGCGGGGCGGCGAGCGCGAGGGCCAGCACGCCGATCAGACCGCCGATCACCGACATGACCGTCGACAGGCCGATGGCCTCGCCGGCGAGCCCTTTCTTGGCAAGCGGATAGCCGTCAATCGCCGTGGCGATGGCGCTTGGAGCGCCGGGGATGTTCAGCAGGATGGCCGTGCGCGCGCCGCCGTAGACACCGCCGACATAGACACCTGCGATCAGCGCCAGCGCCTCGTTCACCTCCCATTTGAAGGTAAAGGAGATCAGGATCGAGGCCGCCATCGTGACCGACAGCCCGGGGATCGCCCCGATGTAGATGCCGGCAAATGTCCCCAGCGCGGTCAGCGCCAACAAGGAGGGGTCGATCCATGAGGTCGCCAGAAAGCCAAGTATTTCGGTCATTGCCACAGGCTTCCTGTTGGCAGGACGACCTGAAACACCAGTCGGAACAGCACGTAGATTGCCCCGACCGAGACCAATGAAATGGCCAGCGCGGCCAGCACGCCCCGGGACCACAGCGCCCAGATGGCCACGAACAGCAACAGGCCCGATGCGGCTATGAAGCCGAGGACGGGAATGGCCGCTGCGTAGGCTGCAACCAGTGCGGCGAACAGGACGACGCGCAGGGGCAGCAGGTAGGCGACCAGATTGCGCAGGCCGCCGTTTGGGCTGGGCGGGCGTTGAAACGTGCCCGCAAGGATCACCAGTGCCGTGATCACCATGACCCCGGATGCCAGCATGGGCATCACACCGCCCGTTGTCAGTCCGCCAAAGCCTGAAATCCCATAGGATTCCCCAAAGGCGTATCCTGCACACAGGACAAGAAGAAGGGCGAAAAGCCGTTCTCCGGGGCGAAGGTTTTCAGGCGCTTGCATGGAAAAGCTGACCGGTCCGCCGCAGAGTTCGGCGGGCCGGTCATGTCAGATCAGGGGCGTGCGATGCCCAGGTCCTCGGGGCTGACCTTGGCAGCACCCGTGTCCTGCAGCGCCCAGACGGTGACCTGCTGCCACTTGGCGAGGAAATCGACCGCTTCTTGCCCGCTCATGTTCATCACCACGTTGCCGCGGTTTTCCATGAGTTCAAGAAAGGTCGCATCGGTGGCGGCGGTTTCGAAGGCCGCGGTCAGCGTTGCTTTCACGTCATCGGGGACGTCCGCGCGCACAAAGACACCGTAGAACGGCCCCCAAGGCAGAAAGTTCGCCATGTCGGGCAGCGTGTCGGTGATCGCCGGGACGTCGGGCAGGGTGTCGACCGGCTGAGGATTGACCACGGCGAGCGCGCGCATGGTGCCCGCCTTGACCTGTTCAGCCGCCGCCGAAATGCCGGAGGGCATGAAATCGACTTCACCGCCCAGCATTGCGGTCAGGCCGGGGCCTTCGCCACCAAAGGGGATCGCGGTGACGTCAAAATCGGTTGCGTTCGAGATCAGCGCGCCAATGGTCGAAGGCAGCCCGCCCGGCCCGGTGGAGCCCATCTTGACCTCGCCCGGATTGGCCTTGATGTCCGCCAGCAGGTCGGCCAGTGTCTGGTATTCGGACTCCGCGGGAACCACGATCACGGCGACGCCGCGGCCAAGGATGTTGATCGGGTACATGTCACCGTAGTCGATGTTCGACACGTCCATGACGCCGTGCAACTGCGGGTTCTCGGCGCCGTAAAGGAACGTGTAGCCATCTGCGGGCGCCGCGTTCACGAAGGCGGTCGAAATCGCCCCGGCGCCACCGGATTTGTTGAGCACGACGATGGGTTTGCCAAGCGCCTCTTCGGCGGCGGGGTTGACGGCGCGCGCAACGGTATCGGTTGCACCGCCAGCGCCCCACATGACAACGCCCAGCACTTCGCGCTCGGGGTAGTCGGCCAGAACAGGCGTTGCTGCGATGGCGGCCGCGGCAGCGGCCAGCTTTATGGTTTTGAACATGTCTTCCTCCCTTTGGTGTCGTCTGTCGGTCTTGTGCGCACTGTGCGTCGCATCTTTTTGTGCAGCCAGAGGGATACAACTCCCTCGCGCCCGTCAACCTTTCATTGCGCAATGCGTTTGGAGACCCTCCGCGCCACGCCTGAAGCCGCCTGCGCACGCCTTTGCTCCCGCAGAGAGAACTCTGTGGGAGAGGGGCCCTGCTGCCGGAGTGCGGGTGATCGCAGGGGCACCCCGAGGACCGCTTCGGTGCTGCTGAGCGAAGGCCGCAGTCGGGCCTTCGCCGGGATGGCGGCTAGCGCTTGGCCGCGTAATAGGCCACGCGCCGTTCGAGACTGGCCAACAATTCGGAGATGGAGAAGGCCAGCGCGAACAAGACGATCAGCACAGCCCAGAAATGCCCCATCAGGAAGTTGGCGGAGTAGAGTTCGAACAGCGCGCCAAACCCGACGATCGAGATCAGGAGCTGGCCGATGATCACGCCCTTCACCGCGCGAATGATGCCGATGCGGACCCCGCCGAGGATCTCGGGCAGGGCCGCCCAGAAGTAGATCTTTGTAAAGGCATCCCATGGCTTGGCGCCAAAACTGTGGGCCATCTCGACCAGCGACCGGTTGATCTGTTTCACCCCGGCGCGGGCGTTCAGGATGATGATCCAGACCCCGAAGAGCGTCGTGGTGATGATGATCGATTTCATGCCGAAGCCGAACAGGACCATCAGGACCGGCACAAGTGCCGTGAGCGGCGCGCTGAGGAACACGTTCACCCAAGGCAGCAGCAATTCGTCGAGCAACCGGCTTTTGCCCATGAGAATGCCCACGGGAATGCCGATGGAGGTGGCAAAGAAGACCCCGGCCAGAAAGGCATAAGCGGTCTCGTAGAGGGCTTTCTGAAAGGCTGGCGTCGGGATCACGGAGAACAGCGTCATGATCACTTCGCTCAGCGGCGGAATGAAGAATGTCACACCGGCCT
>JBELMB010000065.1:0-24815 GCA_042088665.1 Sagittula sp. | reverse complement strand
CCGGATGGTGGTCAAACGCAAGGGCGCCGCACGGCCCGCAGTGCTGGCCTGCACGCTTCTGCCCTATGACCCCCAGTTCGAAATGGGCGAGACTTTGGCCGAGGCGGAAAGCGCCGTCTCGCTGAACCATCCGCATTGCGCCAAGTTCTGCGTGCTTGGCGGCGCAAGCTGCTCTGCCTGAGATGACCTGACCCGCGGTTGCCCCCCTTGGGTCAACGCGCTGCGCATCCTTCGCGGTGCCTGGCGACAGATCGGGGCTAGGGCTTCGTCGAGAAGGCGGTTCGCTTGCCTCCTGATGATGTAACATGCGCGCCTTCCCGCCAGCGGGACAGCCGCGTGCATCCTGGGTGGCAAGACATCTTGCACCGCTTTCGCCTGCATGCCACGACACCCGGGAGTGCAGGAGAGCCACATGACCAACCCCCGCAAAATCATCATCGACACGGACCCCGGCCAAGACGATGCCGTCGCGATCCTTTTGGCCATGGCCTCGCCTGAGGATCTTGAGATCCTCGGCATCACGACGGTGGCAGGCAACGTGCCGCTGGCGCTGACGACGCGCAACGCGCGGATGATTTGCGAGCTTGCGGGCAAACAGGACATGCCGATCCATCCGGGCTGTGACGCGCCGCTGAGCCGCCAGCTGATCACCGCCGAACACGTCCACGGCAAGACCGGGCTTGATGGTCCGGTGCTGCCGGAACCGACGATGCCTGTCTCCGACATCCACGCGGTTGATTTCATCGTAGAGACACTGCGCACAGCGGCCCCGCGCAGCGTGACGCTTTGCCCTCTGGGGCCGCTGACCAATATCGCACGCGCCTTGCAAGCCGCGCCGGAGATCGCTGAAAACATTCAGGAAATCGTTCTGATGGGGGGCGCTTATTTCGAAGTGGGCAACATCACCCCGGCTGCAGAATTCAACATCCACGTCGATCCTGAGGCCGCCGCACTGGTCTTTGCCTGCGGCGCGCCGATCACCGTGATGCCGCTGGACGTAACGCACAAGGCCCTTGTGACGACCCCCCGCAACGCCGGTTTTGCCGCGATTGGCAACGCCGTCGGCAAAGCCGTGTCGGAAATGACGGAGTTCTTCGAACGCTTCGACAAGGAAAAATATGGCTCCGAAGGCGCGCCGTTGCACGACCCCTGCGTGATCGCCTATCTGATCCAACCGGCGCTTTTCTCCGGCCGCCACATCAACGTCGAGATCGAGACCCAGTCCGACCTGACACTTGGCATGACCGTGGCCGATTGGTGGGGCGTGACGGACCGGGCACCCAATTGCACCTTCATGGGGTCGGTCGATGCCGAGGGTTTCTTTGCCCTGCTGACCGAGCGTCTGGCACGGCTATGAAATCTCTGCACCTCGCGGGGCCGCCGGACCTGCCCAAACTGCTTCCCATGGTCAGCGGGTTTCACGCGGAAATGGGTTTTGACACCACGGCGGACCACCAGAGCGGCGCCATCATGCCCCTGCTGGACGGCAGCCCCCATGGCGCAATCTGGCTGGTCGGGCCGCGACGGGCCCCCGTGGGCTACGTGGCGGTGAGTTTCGGCTGGTCGGTGGAATTCGGCGGGCTGGATGCCATCGTCGACGAACTCTACGTGCGGCCCGCAGTCCGGCGGCGCGGCATGGGGCAAGAAGCGCTGGACGCTCTGGCCTTTGCACTGCGCGAAACCAACGTGCGGGCGCTGCATCTGGAAGTCGACCGCGACGACAGCGCGGCACAACGATTCTATGCGCGGGCGCGATTTGCCCCACGGGACCGATACATATTCATGACGCGCACTCTGTGACGGATTGCGCTGCCAACGCGGGGTAAACCCCGCGCTACAGGCCGTCTTGCCTCTGGTGTCCCCGCCCGAGCGGGTTACATAGGGGACATGACCCTGCATGTGCCCTTCGACAATTCGTTTGCCCGCCTGCCGGAGGGCTTCTTTGCGGCTCTGGCGCCCACCCCTGTGGCCGCGCCCAGCCTGATCGCTTTCAACCACGCGCTGGCCGCGCAGTTGAACATCGTGGGTGACGCCAAAGAGACGGAACTCGCCCGCCTCTTTTCCGGGAACGCCCTGCCCGAGGGCGCATCCCCTCTGGCGCAGCTTTATGCAGGCCACCAGTTCGGCCAGTTTAACCCACAGTTGGGCGATGGCCGTGCGCTGTTGCTGGGCGAAGTGGTGGACGACAGAGGCACACGGTTTGACATACAGCTCAAAGGCTCTGGCCCGACGCCCTTCTCCCGGATGGGCGACGGTCGCGCATGGTTGGGACCCGTGCTGCGCGAATACCTCGTGTCAGAAGCCATGGCCGCCCTTGGCGTGCCGACCACCCGCGCACTGGCGGCGGTGCGCAGCGGCGAGACCGTTGTGCGCGAGGCGCCCCTGCCCGGTGCGGTCCTGACCCGCGTCGCGCAAAGCCACATCCGGGTCGGCACCTTCCAGATCTTTGCCGCGCGCCGCGAATATGCCCATCTGCAACAGCTTCTGGACTATACCATCGCACGCCACGCGCCAGAGGCCTCTGGCCCACTGGGCCTTTTGCACGCAACGATTGCCAAGCAGGCCGACCTTGTGACCCGCTGGCTGTCCATCGGCTTTGTGCATGGGGTGATGAACACCGACAATTGCACCCTGTCGGGAGAGACCATCGACTACGGCCCCTGCGCCTTTCTGGACCATTTCGACGCGAACATGGTCTTCAGCTCCATCGACCGATTTGGCCGCTACGCCTATTCGGCCCAGACCGACATCATCGTCTGGAACATGGCGCAACTCGCCAATGCGCTTCTGGCGCTGGAAGACGACCCGGAGCAAGCCCTGCCCGCCTATCAAAGCGCCATCGAGGGCATGCCGGACCTGATCCGCGGGCTCTGGCTGGATCGGTTTGCCGCCAAAATCGGCATCGCAGCGCCCAAACCCGAGGACGCTGTGCTGCTGAAGGACCTGCTGGACCTGATGCAGGCGGGGGGCTCTGATTTCACAAACAGTTTCGCGGCCTTGCGCCACGGCAGCGCCAAAGACGAGATCGCCGACCGTGCGGGATACGAAAGCTGGCATGCACGCTGGCAGGCCCGGCTGGAAGGCGAAGATACCCCGGAGGCCGTGATGGCCCGGGCCAACCCGATCGTGATCCCGCGCAACCATCGCATCGAAGAGGCCATTGCCGCAGCCGTGGTCGGCGATGATGCCCCCTTTCACCGCTTGCATGCCGCACTTGCCCGGCCCTACGACACGGACGGCGATGCAGACTGGCTGACGGCGCCGCCATCCGACCAGCAGCGGGTAAAGGCAACCTTCTGCGGCACCTGACAAGCCGCCAGAATGTCCCAAACCCTTTTCGGGACCGGTCTAGGCGCTCTTTGGGCGGCGGTTGATCAGGACAACGCCAAGACAGACCAACGCCAGCGCCAGCAGGAACTGCGGGCCCACCGGCTCATCCAGCAACAACCAGCCAAAGCCAACGGCAAGCACCGGCGACAAGAAGCTGAAGGCCGCGATGTCAGAGGCCGGATAGATCGCCATCAGCCGCAGCCAGAACATGAAACCGAGGCTCGCGACGATGACGCCATAGCCCATCGCCAGCCAGTGCAGCGCCTCCGGATCGCGCAAGAGCGGCCCGAACAGCGGTGAAACCGCGCACATGATCACGGCAGAGACCGCGAGTTGCCAGAACAACTGGCCTTCGGCGGGCAAGCGCGTCACCCCGGTCAGCCGCACGGTCAGCGCAATCCCTGCCCAGCACCAGGCCGCAAGCACGGCAAGCACGTCTCCGATGAACTGGCCGCCTGTGCGGCTTTGCGGATCGGCCAGCGCCCATGCGACACCGATCATCGCCAGCGCCAGACCAATGATGCGACTGCCGTTCAACCGTTCGCCCGGCAGCATGACATGCGCCACGATGGCGAGCCAGACCGGCATGGAATAGAACACGACCGACGCCCGGGACACGCTCGTCATGTCCAGCGCGAGGAACAGCAGGATGAATTCCGTCGCAAACAGCGATCCCAGCAACACACCAGACCCCAGTGTCCCGCGCAGATCGCCCAGTCGACGCCCGGTTGCCAAGAGCCAGATCCCCAGCACACAGAGCGCCAGCGCAGAGCGCAATCCGGCCCCGAAGACCGGGCCAAAGCCAAGGTTTGTGACCTTGATCACCACCTGATTGAAGGCCAGGATCCCGGAGAAAATCACCATCCCCGTGGCCCCGGCCATGTCCATCTTGCTTTTTCGGTCCATGCAACCTTGGACACCTCGCCGTGACAAAGGTCAATGCCCCCCAAACCGGACTGCAAAGACAACCCCGCCCCTTGGCCTTGGCCGCGCGATTGCATACAACGGGGTCCACGCTCTCGATCATCAGGCCGCACCATGACCGACACGATCACCTCGCGCTGCACCGCGAAAGGCCTGCGCATGACGGACCAGCGCCGCACGATTGCGGATGTGCTGGAGTCCTCGCAGGATCATCCCGATGTCGAAGAGCTATACGCCCGCGCCTCGGCGCGCGATCCGCATATCTCGATCGCAACGGTCTATCGGACGGTGAAGCTTTTTGAAGAGGCCGGTATCCTTGAACGGGTGGATTTCGGCGACGGGCGCGCGCGCTACGAAGATGCGGACAGAGAGCACCACGACCACCTCATCGACATGAACTCCGGCAAGGTGATCGAATTTCTGGACCCGGAGATCGAGGCCCTGCAGGAAAAGATCGCCGAAAAGCTGGGTTACAAGCTGATGGGGCACCGGCTGGAGCTTTACGGCGTCCCCCTCAACAAAGTCGCGAAATCAAAGGGATAGACGGACCGGTCTGGCCGGCCTGGCCGCCTATTCCGTTTGGGTATCGTTGCATGGTCCCGGACCCTTGGCCATCTGGTCTGACGGGGTGTCCCCTGCGGAGGGCGGCTTGCAACAGACCCAGGCGGGACGGTCTTTGGATGGTTATCCGAGAAGACAACTGGCGCAGGATCCCTTGGGGGCCCCGTGGGTCCTGCCGTGGATCGCTCCGAACGCCCAAGGCGCATGGGGAACGCCCAAGGCGCAGGGGACGGCGCACGACGCGCCTGTTTTGCTGCGCAGTCGCTGACAAACGTCAAAGAATGCCGCGCCCAAAAGAAGATCACGCCAAGCTGCGGATTTCATCGTCGCGGCAGACACCAGCATTTCCTCACCACGCGTTCGGCCGAGCCGCTGTCAGCGTGAACCGGCTAGACCAGTGAGAGGCCCACCCGGCGGTTCTGCTTGCCCTTGTTCTCGATCTTGCCCAGCTTCAGCGCGCCGATCTCGCCGGTGCGCGCCACATGGGTGCCGCCGCAGGGTTGCAGATCCACTTGCTCTGTCCCGGTCCCGATGCGCACGAGGCGGATCTGCCCGGCGCCGCGCGGGGGCTTCACGGACATGGTCTTGACCAGTTCCGGGCGGCTGTCGAGTTCCTCTTCGCTGACCCAGCCTTCCGTGACTTCGAGATCCCGGTCAACCAATGTGTTCAACGCCTCTTCGAGCGCGTCGCGGTTGCTGGGAGGCTCCGGCATCAGGAAATCCAACCGCCCGGTCCCCGCCCCGATCTGACCGCCAGTCACCGGCAAAGGAACGACCACGCTCAGCAGGTGCAGCGCCGTGTGCATGCGCATGTATTTGTGACGCCGCTCCCAATCCAGCACCTGAACCACATGCGCGCCGACTGGCGGCAGGGCGACCGGCTCTGCGGGAACCAGAACGCTGAGGTCAGTGTCGCCCTTGACGGCGGTTGCGATGGCCATCCGCTGGCCGTCCCATTCCAGCCAGCCGTTGTCCCCGGGCTGACCGCCGCCTTTGGGATAAAACAGCGCAGGTTCCACGACCACGCCGCCCTCGGGCGTGTGGCCCACCACGACGCCAGGCACCTCGCGGCGGTAGGGATCCTCGCGGTACAAAATCGTGCTCATGTGATGTCCTCCCCATCCTCACGTCCCGCCGCCCCGGTCTGCGACCGCGGGCCATGCGCTTGCGGCGCGCCGCCTGCCACGGCGTTCTGCGCAGGCGCGGCGCCGGTCAGCGCTTCTGGATTGCGGATCCAGACATCGCGCTGCGCAAAGGGCATTTCAATCCCCTCCGCCGCAAACCGTTCCACGATCTGGTGGCGCATCTCGGTGCGCACGCCCAGCCCCTGATTCACATCGCGCAGGATCGCGCGGATCTCGAAGTCCAGCGAATCCGCGCCAAAGCCCGCAAAGAAAACATAGGGCGCCGGGTTCATCAGCACCATGTCATGCTCGCGGGCGATGTTGAGCAGGATCCGCTCCACCTTGCGCGTCTCGGAGCCATAAGCCACACCCACCGGCACGATGATCCGGCCCAGACTGTTGCCGCGGGTGTAATTCGACACCGTCCCCGAAATCAGGTCCGCGTTCGGCACGATGATGTCAAAACGGTCAAAGGTTTCGATCCGCGTGGCGCGGACCGAGATGTCTTTGACGATGCCATGCGTGCCGTTGACCTCGATCCAGTCGCCCTCGGAGATCGGGCGCTCGATCAGCAGGATGATGCCGGAGACAAAGTTCGAAACGATGGTTTGCAGACCAAAACCGATGCCCACGGACAGCGCACCGGCCACGATGGCCAGCGAGGACAGATCCAGACCGCCCGCCGTGATCGCGACGATCGCCGCGATAAAGAGACCCACGTACCCGGTCCCGGACACGATTGCCGTGCGCGCCCCCTGATCCATCCGCGTCTTGGGCAGGATGGAGGATTTCAGCGCGCCCTGGAACATCCGCGTCAGCAGGTAGCCGGCGATGAACACCACCATCACCACAAGGAAATCCGTGGGAGAGATCCGCGCATCCCCAAGGACAAAGCCCTCGCGGAACCGAGTCCAGAGCTCTGTCAGATCCGCCGTGCGCGCGCCCCAGATCAAGGCCAGCACCGGCAGCGCGGCCGCGCTGAGGACAAAACTCGCCAGGACCGGGATCAGCCCGTCACTTTCGGTCTTCAGCGTCCCTGTGATCAGCGCGTGCAGGTCGTTGAAAAACCGCTGCAACACCAGCACCGTGCTCAACACCGCGAGGGTCATGACAAAGGGATAGACCAGCGCCTCGCCAACACGCAGATAGCCGATGGCCGCCATCACCGGGCCGACCACGCCGATGGCCAAACCCGCCTGCGCCATCAGCAAGGCCACGCGACGACGGAGTTGACCCGCGTCGGCCTCCTCCTCGGCGATGCTTTCGTCTTTCAACGCGACCAGCCGCAGCCGCGCAAACCGCAACAGCCCGTAACCGCTGATCACGACCAGCGGAAAGCCCAGCACCGCAAGGCTTTCGGTGGAGTAGCCGTCGAACTTGCCCAGCGCAGAAATGCCGAGGTTCAGCACCATGGTCCAGGCGAGCAGATGCGCGATCCGCTTTGCCTTGATCCGGTCCTCTGGCGGCAGCGGAACGGTGGCGATGTCGTCGTTTTCGTGAAAGCTTTGGTCTGCCAGCCAATAGACCCCAAGAAGGATCGCCGCCCAGATGTTGAGATCTTCGAGAAGCACACTCAGACGGGCATCCATCAGCGTGCTGGCAGTGGCGGCCTCGATCAGCGCGATAATCCCGAGATAGGGCAAACCGATCTGTCCGAGCGAGATCAGGAAGCGGAACACACCGCGCCCGCGCCGCGTCTCGCCGCGCAGCAGATCGACGCCGGACCGCGCCCAGTGCCGCCCCCGAGCAATCAGCATCGCCCCAAGCGCCGTCAACACGAGGATCAGCGGCAGGTTGCGCCGCAGTTCGGCCTGATAGAACGGCGACGTGGCGTTCTTGACCAGGTCCTGCCAGGCGCTTTGCAGCGAGCCGCCAAGATCCTCGACAGCCCCGGTCCAGTTGGCCGGGTTCAGGGGTGTCGGGCCAAGTGCCAGCAGCGCGTCGGTCTGGCGCTCCCGGATGATCGCGTCGATCTCGCGCACCATGCCATCGGCCCGGGTATAGGCCTCTTCGGCCTGCAGGACCGGCGCGCGCAGGTCCGCCAGCTGCGCGTTCAACTCGATGCGGCGAAAGGCGATCTCGGCAGGCTCTTCCACGCCTTCGGCGGGCAATGGCCCCAAAGCTTCGATCTGCGCCTGCAGCGTGCCGATCCGGGTGCCATTGGTGCCCTGCGCCTCAAGGAATTGCGCACGCCAATCCGCGATGCGGGCGCGAATGCGCTCAAGCTCCGGGATATTGGCAGAGCCGAGGTCAAGACGGGCCTCGTCGGCACGCGCGCGCAGATCCCATGCCGAATAGTCAGGTTGCGCCGCCTCCTGCGCTGCGGCCCCCTGCACAAGAAGCGGTGACAGCAGCAAAGCGACCGCCAGCACCAGCATCGCGGCCATTGTCCCGCCCCTTCTGGTCCTGTTGCGCACCATTGGCATGTCGTTCTCCTTGTTGTGCGCGGGTCGCCTTGTGGCGCGCGAGGCCCGCGTCGCTGTCGCATCCCGGGTCAAAACGCGCATCAGGTCATCTGTCGGACCCGATGCGCGCCGCGGCAATCACTGCTCTTCGAACACGCCCGGAATGCTGGCCGGTGCGCGTGTCAGCCACGGCGGCGTCGGAAGCCCCTTCGCCTGAAGGAAATCCGGGTTGAAGATCTTTGACTGGTAGCGCGTGCCAAAGTCACACAGGATGGTCACGATGGTGTGCCCCGGACCAAGCTCTCGGGCGAGGCGCATCGCGCCACTGACGTTCACCCCGGTGGAGCCGCCCATGCACAGCCCCTCTTCGGTCATCAGGTCATAGACCACATGCAGCGCATCCGCGTCCGCGATGCGATAGGCGAAATCCGGTTGAAACCCTTCGAGATTGGCCGTCACGCGGCCCTGCCCGATCCCTTCGGTGATCGAGCTGCCGGGATTGTCCTCGCCGGTGTAGATCTTGAACATACCTGCGCCTTCGGGATCGGCGAGGCCGATCTTGACACCCTTGGGCTGCAGCGCTGTCGCCACCCCGGCAAGCGTGCCTCCGGAGCCGACCGCGCAGATGAAACCATCCACCCCGCCGCCCGTCTGCTCCCAGATTTCCGGGCCGGTGGTTTCGATATGGGCCTGCCGGTTGGCGGTGTTGTCGAACTGGTTGGCCCAGATCGCACCGTTTGGTTCCGTCTTGGCCAGTTCCGCCGCAAGACGCCCCGAGTAGCGCACGTAGTTGTTGGGGTTCTTGTAGGGTGCTGCCGGGACAAGAACCAATTCCACGCCCGCGAGGCGCAACATGTCCTTCTTTTCCTGGCTCTGCGTCTCCGGCATCACGATGACGGTCTTGAACCCCATCGAGGCCCCCACCAGCGCGAGGCCGATCCCGGTGTTGCCCGCCGTGCCTTCGACGATGGTGCCGCCGGGTTGCAACAGCCCCTTTGCCACTGCATCGCGGATGATGAACAGGGCCGCGCGGTCCTTGACCGACTGGCCCGGGTTCATGAATTCCGCCTTGCCGAGGATCTCGCACCCCGTGAGCTCCGAGGCCTTGCGGAGACGGATCAGGGGCGTTTGCCCAACGGCCTGTGCCAAATCGGCAGCGATGCGCATGACGGGTCCTTTCGTGACGGCTGGTATACAGGTTTAGGAGTCGGCGCCGGGGAACTCAAGCACGGGCGCGCAATTCGCTGCGCCGGGCGCCCAGCGCCAAGAGCAGCATCTGCAAGGGCATGGCGTTGATCTCACCACTCTGGACCAGCGCCATCGCGTGATCAAAGGTCAGGACATGGCTGCGGATGTCCTCATGTTCCTCCGCAAGGCCACCTGCCTCGGCGACGGCCCGTTCCGAGAGATCGCACAAGCCGATGAAGTTGTGATAAAATTCGGTTGTATACCCGGGTGAGGCATAGCCCGAAGGCGCCGCAAGCAGTTCTGAGACCTGCAGGCCTGCCTCTTCGACGGCTTCGCGCCGCGCCGCCTCTTGCGGGGTTTCACCGGCATCGACCATGCCCGCCACCGCCTCCAGAACCCAAGGCGCCGGGTCGCCGCGGTGGATCGGGCCAAAGCGCAACTGCTCCACCAGTAGAACCTGATCCGTCACAGGATCGTAAGGCAGGACCAGTGCCACGTCATAAGCGACAAAACATTCGCGCCGCAGGGTGTCCCCCATGGCGCCGTCAAAACGGCGGTAACGGATCTCGAACGGGCGGTGCCGGAAGAACCCGTCATAGCCCTCTCCCGCGATCTGCATCTCGACATCACCGGCGCTCATCGAGCGGCGCAGCGTCTGGGGCGCGGGGGTCTTGGCCAGCATCTGTGCCCAACCGCGGTTGCGCATGAAGGGCAAGAGCCCCGCGACCTCTGCCGCCGATTGCTTGCCGTACCGGTCCATGACCTCGACGGTGGTACGCTTGGTGATTTCGCCCCAGGCCGCCTGCCAATCCGCGAGTGACCAGGGCATGCCCGGCTCCCATTGGCCATCCGGCAGATACATCTGCGCCGCCACGGGGCCGTCATCGGTCTGAACGTGGATCTCGGCCAGCGTGTAGACGAACCCACCTTCGTAGAAGTTCAGCCGGTCCAGATCAGCCTCGCAGAGCCCGCGCAGCACGATCCCCCTGGCCCGCGCCCCGGCCAGCGCCCGGATCATCGGAAAGGGCTGCCCCTCCACCCATGTCACGTCGTAATCTGCCAGATGCGCCTCTTGCGCCTCTGGTGTGTGCCCCAGCACAAGCGCCAGAAGTTCGGCATCGCAAAGCGTGCCGTACAGGAACAGGGTGCTCACCGCTTATCTCCAGCGTTGCGCGGCGATCTCTGTCACCATGCCCGCAAGAATGCCCCCCACCAGGAGCGTGACGATCACCGTGGGATCCAGCATCTTGGCTCCGAACTCCAGCCCGATCTCGAAAATGGCGGCGACCGCCTCGAACGGGCTGTCGTAGAACCGTTTGATCGACCGGGCCACCATCTCGTTGCAGGCCTGTACGAAAAGCCCCCAAAGCACCAGCGCAATGGCGCCCGTAAACCCGTTGGAGATCGAGGCCGCAAACCCCCGCCCGGCCCGTCCGCCCACCACGAACCAGCCGCAGAAGAAGCCGACCACCGTGTTCACATAGTTGAACATGCCAAAGTTGGTGTTTTCCGGGAAAAGCGGTCGAATGGTGTCCGACGCGACATAGCCAAGAGCCGCAATACACAGCGCGGCAACCATTTTGGCGGCAGTGAACATGGATCAGGCAGGCCTTGCGATGGTGATCTGGGTCACGTCACAGTTACCGCTGTGGAAGGTCGCCGCACAAGAGGCGAGGTAAAAATTCCACATCCGACGGAACCGCGCATCGAACCCCATCGCGGAGACTTCGTCCCAGCGTTCGTTGAAGGTCTCGTGCCAGCGGCGCAGCGTCAGGCTGTAGCTTTCGCCGAATTCAAAGCTCTTGACCACTTTGAGACCGGCGCGCTCCACTTCTTCGCGCAGCACCACGGGGCTGGGCAGCATGCCGCCGGGAAAGATGTATTTCTGAATGAAATCAACGCCTTTGCGATAGACCTCCCAACGCTTGTGCTGCACAGTGATGATCTGCAGGGTCGCCTGTTTGCCGGGCTTCAGGCGCGATTTGACGGCCTCGAAATAGACCGGCCAATATCTTTCGCCCACCGCTTCGAACATCTCGATCGAGGCGATGCCGTCATAGGTGCCACGCTCGTCGCGGTAATCCTGCAGCTTGAACTCCACCAGATCGCTCAGCCCGGCCTTCTCGATGCGGTCCCTTGCGTATTTGAACTGTTCCTCACTGATGGTCAGACCGGTGACGCGCAATCCGCGCTCCTTTGCGGCGTATTCGGCAAAGCCGCCCCAGCCGCACCCGATTTCCAGCACGTGATCTCCGGGTTGCACGCCCATCTGGTCGACCATGGCCGCGTATTTGGCGGTCTGCGCCCTCTCCAGCCCCTCTTGCCCCGTCTCGAACAGGGCCGAGGAATAGGTCATCGTGTCATCCAGCCACAACCCGTAGAAATCATTCCCGAGGTCGTAGTGATGGGAGATGTTCTTTCTCGCCTGACGGCGCGAATTCGACTGCAACCAGAAGCGGAACCGCTCAAAGGCACGGACCACGCCGCCGCCGGGATAGCCGTCGAACATTTCCTCATTGGCATGAACAAGGTCCAGAAAGGCCATCAGGTCGGGTGTGGACCACCATTCGTCGAGGTAAGCCTCGCAAAACCCGAGGTCTCCTTCGCGGATCAGGCGGGCAAAGATATCGCGGTTGTGCAGATGCAATTCGGCCACAGGACCCGGTGCGCGGCCATCGGCGCGAAACCGGCGACCGTCCTGCAGCACGAAGTCCAGCCGACCGCGTTCCATCCGGGTGGCCATGTCGAACACCCTGGAGAAGTAACGTGGCAGGTTGCGCTGCTGCGCTGTCTCGGTCAAGATCATGTGAAGCTTTCGTATGTTACGCTTTTGCAAGAGTGTATGGTGTCAGGATAAGTTGACAAGCGTTTGTGCTTGGGATTCTTGGCAAATTGGTGTTTTCTGGTGTCGAATGGCGCACAGGACTTTCGCCCAATAGGAGAAGTGTCGTGAAACGACGTGTTATGATGGTTTGCCTCTTGGCCCTTGCCACCGCAAGCTGCGGGCAAGTGCGGTCGATCATGCAACCCAAAGAACCCCAGCAGCAGCAACAGCAGGTCCCGCAGAACGGGCCGCTTACCCTCTCCGGAGGGAGCCCGAACCTGTCGAGCCCGGCCCCTGTTCAGCAGACCCGGGCCACACAGAACTGGCGCCGTGACCTGCCGCGCAACATCCCCTACTTCAACATGTCCGACGACGCGGTGGGCATCTATGATGAGGCGGCGCGCAACAGCAAGAACAACGACCTTCTTCCGGGCGAAGGCGGGTTCATCGAAACCTGTGACGACAAGAAGCCGGTCTGCAAGATGACCTTTGGCAATGGCGTCAGCGGCTGGGTGCAGATGGACGCCATGGCCGGCGTGTCGAACTGATCCCAAGGCTTCAGAAACCGCGGTTTTCATAGGCTGCAAGCGCGCGTTTGCGGCCATCCGCTGCCGAGACCATCGGATCCGGATAGGCCATGTCGGGGCGCAGACCCCATGCGCGCGGGATCGCATCGAAAAAGCGCAGCGCCTCGTCCCCTGGCGCCCGACGGCCTTCGGCAATCCAGCGGTCCACATAGGCGCGTTGAGGGTCGAATTTCTCGCGCTGCGTGACCGGGTTGAACACACGGAAATAGGGTGTCGCATCCGGGCCAGAGCCTGCCGACCATTGCCAGCCCATGGCGTTGGAGGCCGGGTCCCAATCGATCAGGCAATCCTCGAACCAGTCCATGCCGATCTGCCAGTGGCACAGCAGGTGCTTGGTCAGGTAAGAGGCCACGATCATCCGCGCGCGGTTGTGCATCCGCCCCGTGACGTACAACTCCCGCATGCCTGCATCGACAAACCGGATCCCCGTGCGGCCCTGTTTCCACGCCATCACTTCGGGCCAGTTGTCATCCGCGTTCCATGGAAAGGCGGCCCATTCCGGACGCCAGTTCTCGGTCAGGATATGGGGCGTGTGCCACATCAGGTGATAGGCGAACTCGCGCCAGACGATCTCCTTGAGAAAGGTTTCCGCCCCCGGCTTGCCTTCGTTCAGCGCGCGCTGGCCCGCGTGCCAGCATTGCGCCGGTGTGATCTCGCCAAGGGCGAGGTTCTCGCTCAGACCCGATGTGCCATCGACACCGGGCAAGTCACGGCGCGCCACGTAATCCGCCACACCTGTGTCCATGAACGCCGCGAGGCGGGCCTGCGCGGCGGCCTCGCCCAGACGAACGTAGGGCCGCACCACGTCAGCGCCCCCGTGCATCGCGGCGCCCATGTGCCAGCCCTCCAGCGCCTCGCTCTCGGGCACGGCCGTTGGCGGCACGATCCGGGCGGGTTCTGGCAGCGGGGCTGGCACTTGCGTACTGCGTACGGATTTCCAGAACGGCGTATAGACCTTGTAGAACCCACCGGTCTTGGTCTCGACCGTCCAGGGTTCGAACATCACGTGGCCCGGGTGGCTTTGGGCGGTGACGCCTTTTGCCTTTAGCGCTGTCTTGACGTCTGTGTCGCGCGCGACGCTGTCGGGATCATAGGCGCGCATCCAATGCACCGCCGCGGCCCCGGTCTCTGACACGAGGTGCGACAGCACCTCGGCGGCAGGACCGCTGCGCAGGATCAGGGGCAGGCCCCTTTGCGCCAGGCTCTCAGCCAGATGGGCGAGCCCCAGACCCAGCCGCCATTTCGGCGCCGCCCCCAGCCCGTCGACCAGTGCATCGCGGACAAAGACCGGCAAGACCGGCGCGCCTTGCGCCGCCGCGGCTGTCAGCGCCGCATGGTCAGACAACCGCAAATCACGGCGGAACCACAGAATGATCGGTGGGGTCTGGGACATGCGCGGCTCCTTATCCTGTCAGGCGAAGCTAGCGCGGCGCGCAAAAGAACAAGCCCTGACGGGTGCTATGAGCCCATCTTCCGGTCTTCTTGCCCGGCTGCACGCCCGGAGCAGAGCCCATGCTCAGCTCACATGGGCCGTTCAGGCCGCGCTTTGCCGCGCGCCCCCCTTGCGAAACCCGCTACAGCACGATGTCCAGCGCGGTGCACAGCTGTGCAATCTCTGCTTCCGAGGTGTAGTGCACAAAGGACAGGCGCAGCACGCCCTTGTCCAGATCAACGCCCATGGCTTGCAGCGGACGTTGCGCATAAAAATCCCCGCCCCCGGCCATGATCCCATGTACGGCCAGCGCTTTCGCCACATCCGGACCCGGTTGATGCAGGGCCACGGCGACGGTGGGTGCGCGCCCTTCGGCGCCTTGCGGCCCCAAAAGGCGTACGGCATTGCGCCCGCTCAGCAGATCCAGCAGCGGTTTCAGCAATGCCGTCTCGTGGTCGCGCATAAGATCATGCACCGCCTGGGGCCTCACCCCGTGATGCCGCGCCAATGCGTCGACATAGTCGACCATGCCGGCGCAGGCCGCCACTTGCACATGGTCCGGCCCGGCAGGTGTGAACCGCTTTGTCAGGTTCGCCCCGTTGAAGTGATGCCCCTGGTTCGGCAACACCTCGGCCAGCGCGCGGCGCACAACCATGATGCCCTGGTGCGGGCCGTAGGTCTTGTAGCTGGAAAAAAGGTAGATATCCGCGCCCATCTCCCCCACGTCGGGAAAGCCGTGCGGTGCATAAGACACCCCGTCGACGCAGACAAAGGCCCCGGCCGCATGGGCCAGCGCAGTGATCTCGACCACCGGGTTGATCTCTCCCACCACGTTGGAACAATGCGGAAAACACACCAGCCGCACGCGCTCATCCAGCAGCGGTTCCAGATCTTCGGGGTTCAGATGGCCCGTTGCGGGATCGATGCGCCATTCGCGGATCTCGATGCCCTCATCCGCCAGCCGCCGCCAGGGCCCCGTGTTGGCCTCGTGATCCTGATTGGTGACGACAATCGCCTCGCCGGGCGACATGAAACGCCGAAAGGCCTGCGCAAGAACATAGGTGTTCTGCGTGGTGGAGGGGCCAAAGCTGAGCTCATCCGCATCTATGCCCAAGAGCGCAGAGAGCCGGTCCTGCGCTTCGTCCATCTCGGCACCGGCGATTTCGCTGGCCGTGTAGGGTGCGTAGGGCTGTACCCTGCGCTGGTTGTAGAACCGCGTGAGCCGATCCACCACCTGACGGCAGGGGTACGACCCGCCCGCGTTCTCAAAGAAGGCCTGCCCCTGCAACGACGGCTCGTCAAAGGCCGGAAACTGCGCCCGGACAAACTCAACATCTAACATGATCTGACACCTTCAATACGCTGTGCACTCACGCAACCAGTGTCGCGCAAACCACGCGCCCGCAAGCGTAAAGAACCCACCTGAGGGCGCGTGGCGGCGGCGCCACGCGCCCTCAGGTCAGGCCCGGCGCCCAGCGCACCGGGGCGTCAGGAAATTTCGTGGTGCCCGCAGGCCTCCACAAAGATACCGACGTTTTCCGCGTTGTTCTGAGCCTGCGCGGGATTGGCGACGGCCAGTGCCGCAGCCCGCTGGGTGCCATAAGCGGTGCCGCCCGCGCCCAAAACGTCCTGAGTGGAGAGGCAGACGTGGCTCAATTCATGCACCAATGTGTTGAACTGACTTTGCAGGAATTGATTGGCATTGATCAGCGGACCGGCGGCGGGTGCCGCCCCGGGGATAGCCCCGGGCAAGGGCGGTGCCGGGGGAATAATGGGCAAGAACTGCGGTAAGCTGCGAAAATTATCGCCGAGCATGACATTGCGCGTGTCGGTGGCATCCGCTGTAACCGCACCGACCGTCCCTGGGGCCGTGCCCAACCCAATCGCTGCGGGCGGTGTCACCGCCATCGCATTGGTGTTTGGGTCCCGTCGCAGCACCGCCAGCCCACCCCCCCAGCATTCATCGATCCAACACCGATGCTGTTGACATTGATCAGCGACCGCATGCGGCGTATCCGCCCGGCTACGCGCCGTTTCGTAGCATCATCATTGGCGCCGAACCAACGCAAACAGGCCGCATCCCCGTCTGCGTTGCCCAAACGCGTGGCCGCATTTGCCAGCGCCGCCATGACCAAGGGTTCCAGCCGTGCCAAAATTGATCGGTTGTACAGATCCAAAGCCACTAAGCCCATCAAAAATCTCCCCGCAGCAAAATATTGGGGCCCGGACAATCAGCCCGAACCTCTTGGAGGTTAGATCAACACTGTTGTTCCGTCTACAAACCTGTGCAGGGTGGCTTGCCTTGGATCAGGCGTTCACGTCCACCACGACACGGCCCTTGACCTGACCGGCGAGGATGTCCGCGCCCAGTTGCGGCAGATCCGACAGGGTTGCGGGGTGAACCATCGCCTCAAGCTTGTCCATCGGCAGATCCAGCGCGATCCGCGCCCAGGCCCGCACGCGGTTGTCATATGGCTGCATCACGCTGTCGATGCCCAACAGGTTCACGCCACGCAACAGGAAGGGGATGACCGTCGCAGGAAGCGCCGCACCACCGGCAAGGCCCACGGCCGATACAGAGGCGCCGTAGTTCATCTGCCCCAGCACGCGCGCGAGCATCGCACCGCCCACGGCATCGACACAGCCGGACCATGTCTCGGTTTCCAGCGGGCGCTTGGTGGTTTCGTTGATCTCGTCGCGGGCCACGATCTGCGTCGCGCCCAGCGAGGTCAGGTAGTCCGACGTCTCGGGCCGTCCCGTGACACCGGCCACCTCATAGCCGAGGTTGGCGAGGATCGCCGTGGCAACCGACCCCACACCGCCCGCAGCCCCGGTGACCAGCACCGGCCCCTGACCTTTTTCCAGTCCGTGGTCTTCGAGCGCCATCACGGCCAGCATCGCGGTAAAGCCCGCGGTGCCCACCGCCATCGCCTGACGCGTGTCCAGCCCCTCGGGCAGCGGCACCAGCCAATCGGCCTTGACACGCGCCTTTTGCGAATAACCGCCCCAATGGGCCTCGCCCACGCGCCAGCCTGTCAGGACAACCTTGTCGCCGACCTTGTAGCGGTCATCCGAGGAGGCCTCCACCGTGCCGGCAAGATCGATGCCCGGCACATGCGGATACTTGCGCACGAGACCGCCACCCGGACCGATGCAGAGACCGTCCTTGTAGTTCACGGTGGAATACTCCACCGCCACGGTCACCTCGCCCTCGGGCAGGTCGTCCAGACCGATCTGCTTGACCGCAGCCGCGGTCTTTCGGGTCTCTTCGTCACGCGTCACCACCAAAGCGTTGAACATCGTCTGTCTCCTTCTTGTCCCTGCGGATGCAGCGGTCATCAAATCCAAAAACGGTCTCTCACCCGGGCGGGCAAGCGCCCCTCGGGCGTTTCGACCTCAAGATCGGTGTCGGCCTCCCAATGGGTCATACGCACCATCCCGATCGCCACGCCCCCGCCATAGTCCGGCGATGCCGCAGCGCTGGAGACCCGGCCCACGATCTTCTGGCCTGCATACAGCGGCCAGTGCCGGTCGCAAGGCGGGATCTCGGTCGCATCGATGGCAATCGGACGCATCTGGCGCACCGGCCCTTCCTGGCTGACACGCAACAAGGCATCGCGCCCGACGCAACCGATGGCCGTGGCGATGTTGCAAAACCGCTCCAACCCGCATTCATGGGGGGTATTGGTGCGGTCCATGTCATTGCCGTAACTCAGCAATCCCGCTTCGACCCGTTCGATCAGGTTGGGACAACCTGCCCGCACTTCGAGGTCACGCCCGGTGTCCATCAGCGCATTCCAGAGCGGCATCCCCATGTCAGAGCCTTCGAGGTAAATCTCGTAGCCGCCCTGCTTGGAATAGCCCGACCGCGCGATCACAAGGCTCCGGCCCTCGAATTCATACCAGCCAAAGCGGAAGAACCGCAGGTCGCGGATGTTGTCGCCAAAGACCCGCGCCATCAACTCTTCCGCCAAGGGACCCTGTACCGCCAGCGGCGAAACATCGGGCTCTTCGACCAGCACATCGAGGCGATAGCCATAGGCGATGCCCTTGACCCAGAACAGCAGATCGCTGTCGGCAATGGAGATCCACCATCGATCCTCGGACAGCTTTACCGCCACCGGGTCGTTCAGCATGCCGCCGGTCTCATCGACGATTGGGACATAGTAGCACTGGCCCGGCAACATGCCGCGCAGGTCCCGCGGTGTGAGCATCTGCATCAACCGACCCGAATCCGGGCCGCGCAGTTCCACCTGCCGTTCGCAGGAGACATCCCAGAGTTGCACCGCCGACTTCAGATGCCGATAGTCTTCCACCAAGGATCGAAAAACCGTGGGCAGCAGCATGTGATTGTAGATCGTATAGGATTTGACCCCCGAAGCTTCGACTCCTTCGGAGAAGGGGGTGCGCCGCAACCGGCGCGACGGGGACAGGGCTGCGGTCATGTGCAGCACTCCTTGCAAACAGGTCTCAGGACACCGACACCCGAGGATGCCGACACATCAAGTTGGCGCAGTGGCCGAAGCAAACGGCGCCATTCGCGGCAGACCTGGCCGTTACAGCCAGGGGCCCTCTTCCGGCATGAACGCCAGATCACTCACTGGCGCTCTGGCCCCCGCGGCGGTCAGCATCGCGTGGATCTGACCCCGGTGGTGGGTCTGGTGGTTGAACATGTGCACCACACAAAGCGCCTTTGGTTTTTCGACCTCGCGCCCCATTGCACCGGAATACCAGCGGAGCGGACCGGTCAGGTCCACCGCGCGCAGCCGCTCTGCCCAAAGCAGGATGTTCCCGTCAGTCTTGAACCGCTCGATCTCCCAGGCTTCACGCGATGCGGTCAGCGTGGTGCTGTCCGCGATCCCCCCCGAAGGGGCCGACAGATCGGTGAAACGTGACATCCAGATGCGGTCCCCCCACAGCACATGGTTTGCCGTGGCAAGGATCGAGCCGAAAAACGCGCCTCGCTCCTCGACAAGGGTCGCGGCCGCCGTTCCTTCGAAGGCCGCGATCAGCTGCTTGTTCTGCCAGGCGTTGTAGCGCGCCAGTGTGACGCAATACTCTGGCGTGATCGTCATTTCGGGGCACCCTTCCAGTCAATGGCGCAGATCTCGCCCGACTTGCCGGACAGATCCCAGATGCGGCCATAGTCGCGCACCTTGGACTTGCCAGACTGCGCCACGACCACGTCGGGGCCCATCCAGTACTTGGTGTTCTTGACCATGACAGGCTCGTCCGGGCTGGTCCCGCCGACCATTTCAAGCTCGCCCTGGATCTTGCGCCCGATGGTGAGCGCGCGGCGGGTGCCATCGCGCACGATCTCCACTTTTTCACGCTCGTGGCCGATGATGGTCGAAACCAGCAGCGTAAAGAGACCCGTGGTGCCACCAGCCTCACCGGACAGGATCTTGAGCAGGCCGTTGTAGGCGCCTGGCGTGGCCTTGTCGTCGATATAGACGGCCACACGCCAGTCACCCTCGGCCATCTTGCCGGGGATCTCGACCATGAGGCCGACGTTGATGCCGGTCAGGTCAAAGCTCTCGTAGTGGCCCTCGTCGATGGCGATGGCCATCCAGGCCTTGCAACTGCCTTCGGTGGGTTCGTGTTTGCCAAGGCTCACGACGCAGGGGCAGAACACCGTGCACGAACAGTTCAGGAAGAGTTCTCCCTTGATCGCCCAGTCTGTGGGGCGCATCGGACGGCGCTTTGGATTCGGCATGCGCTGGTCGATGCGCTGGCTGACAGGCAGGCGGTCTGAATCCGCGCGACGGTTTTCGGCCATAGTCTCTCCTTTAGTAAATAGTCGTGGCCAGAACGGCCAATCCACTGATCGTCAGCGCCCAGCCCGCAGGCAGACGCAACGCTTGCCCGAGCCCGGGCAGTTTTTCGAACACCATGAACAAGGTGGCGAGCCCCATCCAGGCAAGGTTCATCACCCCGCCGACAAAGCCCAGCGCCATGATCGCCCAGCAGCATCCCAGGCAGTACAGCCCCAGTTCGACGCCCATGCGGAGCCCTCCGCCAAAGCCCGCGCGAAACCGGCCAAGGAAATAGCTCATCGGAGACAGGCAGGCGCTCTGGCAGCGCATCTTTGTATTGGTGAATTGCCAGGCCCCGGCGCCCAACAACAGGCCGCCCTGCAGCATTGTGCTGCTGGCCGCGCCCCAATCGTCGAGAAGATCGGCATAGGACAACCCCACCTGCGCCATGGCTGCGAGCACCGAGAACCCGGCCCAGACGGCAAGAAACCCAAGCACGACACCGCCCTGCCCCGCCAGCGGCGCCTCAAGGCGCGCGGCAAACCGGTCATAGGTGGCGAGGGTGGGCACAAGTGTGGGCAGCATCATCGCGACGCCCATCACGGCCCACATGGCCCAGACCGTCAGCCAGCCCACGATGCCGGCATCCGGACCGATGCACAGCGCGCGCAGGGTCTGGGCCCAGAGACCGGGACGTCCAAAGACATCAAGACCGATCTCGAGGTTCATCAAGTATAGTGCCGACCACGCCAACACAATCGTGCTGAACAGCCCAAGCCAGAACACGTCGCGCAAAGTGACCATCACGCTCCTCCCGGCGCGTAACCTTGCAGAGCAGCGCGCCGGGAGCAATCTCGTTTACGACAACGTGTCGTTCGAAAACCCCGCCCGACGCAGCGTTAACTGTCTGCAGCCAGATACTGGCGCACCGCGGCGCGACAACCCTCGGTGTTCAAAACCTGCATCCAATGGCCAAACGCTTGTGAAAAATGAGGATTTTGCGCGAGGTCCCCATAGATCTGCTCCTGTGCCAGCCAGACAGAGGGATCCGTCCGGGCGGCCAGAGCGGCGGCGTTCAAATCGCTCCAGAACGGGTCATTCGGTGCAATTTCTGACCCATCTTCGCGCAGACCGGTGCACATGCGCGCCCAGAATGCCTCGATCAATGCGAATCCCTGCACCGCTCCGCCCGCCGCCAGACGCTCGCGCAGCGTCGGCAGGACAAAGCCGCTGTGCCGTGACGAGCCGTCAAAAGCGACGCGGCGCGTGGTGTCGTGGATCTCGGGATTGCCAAAGCGGCGCGCGATGAGGCTCAGATACGCCTGCGGTGTGTAAGACGGCACCGGCGCGATATGGGGCAGGATCTCTTCGCTCTGCACCTTCATGAAGAACCCGGAGACATCCGGATCCCGCATGCAGGCGGCGATCGTTGGCAGGCCGAGAACCTCGCCGATATTGGCCAGCACCTGGTGGCCCGCGTTCAGCACACGGATCTTCATCGCCTCATAGACATGCACGTCATCGGCAAGGGTCGCCCCCGCCTCTTCCCAAGGCGGACGACCCGCACAAAAGCGGTCCTCGATCACCCATTGGCGAAAGTTCTCATGCGTCACCGGCGCCGCATCCGCGATGCCGAAACCCGCCACCAGATCCAGCTCTGCCGGGCCGGTCGCAGGCACGATGCAATCCACCATGGAATTGGGGAAACTGACCTCTGCCTCGATCCAGGCCGCGAGATCCGCGTCCGACAGTCCGGCCAGCGAAACGACAGTGCTGTGCACCACTTCGCCATTGCCCAGAAGGTTGTCGCAGCTTTGCACCGTAAAGGGCGCCACACCGCCCGAGCGCCGCGCGCGCAGGGCCGCGATGATGGCACCAAAGGCGGTGCGCGGCCTGTCCGGATGCTTGGCGTCATGCACCATGTCCGGGTGTTCCGGGTCAAAGACGCCCGTTGCAGGGTCGATGAAATAGCCACCTTCGGTCACTGTCAGCGACACGATGCGGATCTCCGGCGCGGTCATGGCCGCGATCAGCGCCGCGTTGTCCTCTTCGACGGGGACGAAATCGATCATCGCGCCACTCACCTCGACCGCACTGCCCGAGGGGTCAAGCTCGATCAGGGTCGTCAGGCAATCCTGCGACAAGAGCTTTTCACGCATCACGCTGTCGCCCGGGCGCACGCCCGCGCCGATGATCGCCCAGTCATGCGCCTTGCCCATCTGCATCAGCCGATGCAGGTACCACGCCTGATGCGCGCGATGGAAATTGCCCAATCCGATGTGCACGATCCCGGGCGTCAGCGCGCTCCGGTCATAGCCGGGACGCAGCACATCCGCCGGCAGTTGGCCCAAGGTCGCATTGCTCAGTTTCTCGGGCATCGCGCCCCGCGCAAGACTCTGCATCAGCTCATCCAATTCCCGCCGTCGACGTTGTAGGTTTGGGCCACGATGTAATCTGCCTCGGAACTGGCAAGAAACACCGCCATACCCGTCAGATCCGCCGCTTGACCCATGCGCCCAAAGGGCACGGCTTCGCCCACTTCGCGCTTTTTCTGGCCCGGTGCCTTGCCTTCGTGCTTGGCGAAGAAGGCGTCGACACCGTCCCAGTGTTCTCCGTCCACCACACCGGGTGCGATGGCATTCACGTTTATGCCATGCGGGATCAGGTTCAACCCCGCCGACTGCGTAAGGCTGATCACCGCAGCCTTCGACGCACAGTAAACCGCCACAAGCGGCTCGCCGCGGCGTCCTGCCTGGCTCGCCATGTTGATGATCTTGCCGCGCACACCCGCCTCGATCATGTGTCGTGCCACCGCTTGCAGTGTAAACAGCGCGCCCGTCACATTGATGTCAAAGACGCGGGCAAAATCTTCGCGGGTGATCTCGACGATGGGTGCCGCGGAAAAGATCGCCGCGTTGTTCACCAGAATGTCGATCTGCCCAAAGCCCGCTATGGTCTGCGCCACGGCGGCCTCGATGCTGTCCTGTTGCGTCACGTCCATCTCGACGGCCACCGCGGCGGGGCCAATGGCCTCCGCCGCCGCCTGCGCCCGGGGGAGATCGATGTCACCGATCGCCACCCTTGCGCCCTCTGCCACGTAGCGCTGAGCGAAGGCATATCCGATGCCTCGCCCGGCCCCCGTGATCAGAGCAGTCTTGCCGTCCAGTCTTGTCATTTACGAAGACCCTGTTCGTCGAACTTGTGGATCACGTCTTCGCGCGGTGTCATGTGCACACGGTCGCCGTGCTTGAACGTGACGTCGCCGCTGACACGCACGGTCATGGTATCGGCAAGGCCGGTCTCATGTACGTGCAGAAAGGTATCGGACCCAAGGTGTTCAGAGACGCTGACGATGCCGCTCCACTTGCCTTCGGTGGTCGAGACATCGATGTGCTCGGGGCGCACGCCGATGGTCTTGGCGCCATATTTGTCAGCCTCCGGCCCCTCGATGAAATTCATCTTGGGCGAGCCGATGAAGCCCGCCACAAAGAGATTGCGCGGCGCCCGGTAGAGATCCAGCGGGCTGCCGACCTGCTCGATCACCCCCGCCTGCAGGACGACGATCTTGTTGGCCATGGTCATCGCTTCGACCTGGTCGTGGGTCACGTAGATCATCGTGGTCTGCATGCGTTCGTGCATCTCGGAGATCTCCAGACGCATCCCCACACGCAGAGCCGCATCCAGGTTCGACAGCGGCTCGTCAAACAGGAAGCCCTTTGGATCCCGCACGATCGCCCGGCCAATGGCCACACGCTGACGCTGTCCGCCCGACAACTGGCCCGGCTTGCGGTCCAGATAGTCCATCAGATTGAGCGACTTGGCGGCGGTCTCGACCTTTTGGTCGATCTCGGACTGCGGCAGCTTTTCCATGCGCAGCGGAAAGGCGATGTTCTTGCGGACCGTCATGTGCGGATACAGCGCATATGACTGGAACACCATCGCCAGCCCCCGCTTGGAGGGAGAGACATCCGTCATCTCTTCATCGTCGAGGAAGATCTTGCCGGATGTGGTGTCCTCCAGCCCCGCGATGATGCGCAGCAAGGTGGATTTTCCGCAGCCCGAGGGGCCGACGAAGACCGCGAACTCGCCATCTTCGATGGTCAGGTTCAGGGGCGGGATGACCTGTGTGTCGCCAAAGCTCTTGGTGACATTTTCGAGTACAATGCGTCCCATGTTCGTTCCTTATTTCACAGCGCCGAAGGTCAAGCCTTGGACCAATTGTTTCTGACAGAACCAGCCCAGCACGACGATGGGGCCGACGGCGGCAGTGGAGACAGCTGACAGGCGTCCAAAGAAGAGCCCTTCCGGAGCGCGGTTGCCTTCGATCAGTTTTGACAGGGTCGCCGCATCCGTGGTTGTCAGGCGGACTGTCCAATAGGCTTCGTTCCAGCAAAAGATGAAGCAAAGCAGGGCCGTGGAGGCGATCCCCCCCCAGGCGAGCGGGATCAGGATCTCCTTGATCTCCCCCCAGGTATCGACGCCGTCCATCTTGGCCGCTTCGATGATGTCCTTGGGGATTTCCTTGAAATAGGTAAAGAGCATCCAGACCACGATCGGCAGGTTGATGAGGCTCAGCACGATGACGATCAGGAAATGCGTGTCGAACAGGCCAAGGCTCTTGGTCAGGAAGGTCATCGGGTAGAGCACCGCCGCAGCGGGCAGCATCTTGGTCGACAGCATCCAC
>JBELMB010000281.1:0-4877 GCA_042088665.1 Sagittula sp. | reverse complement strand
GGCCAAGATCGCGCGCCAGCCGGATGGCGCCGTGATCACGGCCTTGCAGGCGGGCGGCACCGGGGAGCGGTTGGTGTTCGGGACCAACGCAGGCATGGTCGGCGCTCTTCAGACCTGACACAGACCTGACCTGACATGGGCCGAAGTCGGCCCATGGAAAAGCCCGCAGCTACCCCGGCCGTGATCCATGCGCAGATGGGGCATAGGTTGGTCAGATGGCTGATGGGCTGCAGGGTGGCGATCCGAGGCGCGGGCGGGCAGGGCCCCTGATGACCTGACCCGCCACGCGCGCAGTCCGGGTCTTGCCTGTCAGTTGCGCCAACCCAGAAGCCGCCGCTCGATCAGGCCGATCGTTGCGCTGACCACCACGCCCAGCACCGACAGGATCACGACACCGGCAAAGAGCCGTTCGAGATCGTATAGCGATCCGGCTTCGAGAATGTAGGCGCCAATGCCGTATTGCGCGCCCAGCATTTCAGCGGCGACCAGCAGGATGATCGCGATGGCGAGGCTGATGCGCAGCCCAGACAGGATCCCCGGCATCGCCCCCGGCAGCACGATCTTGCGCACGATGGACCACCACGACAGACCAAAGCTTTGGCCCATGCGGATCAGGGTGCGGTCCACGTTGTCCACCGCCCCATAGGTTGCCACCACCGTGGGTGTGAAGGTGCCAAAGGCAATCAGCGCGTATTTCGAACCCTCGCCGATCCCGAACCAGATCACGAACAGCGGCAAGAGCGCGATCTTGGGGATCGGGAAAATCGCAGCGACGACGGGCACGAGGCCGGAACGGATGTAGGAAAACAGACCGATCAACACACCGACGCTGATGCCGACGCTGACACCGATCACCGCGCCCACCACCAGCCGGGCCAGCGACACGCCCAGATGTTTGAACAGCAGCCCGCTGGTGTACAACTCCTGAAAGGTCTCGAACACATCCGAGGGGCGCGGCAGCGTCAGCGCCGAAATCCAGCCCGTCCGCGTGCCCCATTCGGCAATCGCGATCAGCCCGATAAACACCACAAGCCCCACCCAGCGGTGAGACTTCGGAGCAAAACCGCCACCGCGGAAGGCCACGGATTTCGCGGATCTTGGGTCAGACATGCAGCAACTCCGCATCGGCGGCGCGCGCCTCGTCCCGCATCAACTGCCACAGGTGCTTTTGCGCGGCTTCCAGATCGGTGTCGCCAAAACCGCGCTCTGACAGGGGTTTGGGGATCTCGACGGTCTCGCGGATCTGGCCGGGGCGGCGCGACAGCACCACCACGCGGTGGCCCAGACGGACGGCCTCGGCGAGGTTGTGGGTGACATAGACCGCCGTGAAGGGCTGGCGCGTCCACAGATCAACAAGATCATCCATCAACAATTCCCGCGTCTGCGCATCCAGCGCCGAAAGCGGTTCGTCCATCAGCATCACTGCCGGGTTCACCGCCAGCGCGCGGGCGATGGCCACCCGCTGTTTCATGCCGCCGGACAACTGCCGGGGCAGCGCCTTGGCGAAATCGGTCAGTTTGGTGCGGGCCAGCACATCCGAGATGATCGCCTGTGCGGCAGCGCCCTTGATGCCATGGTCCTCCAACACCAGCGAGATATTGCCCGAGACGCTGCGCCAGGGCAGCAGGGCAAAATCCTGAAAGATGTAGGTCAACGGGTTCAGACAGCCCGCGGGCGGCGCGCCCACCTGCAGCACGCGTCCCTGGTCGGGCCGTTCCAGCCCGCCGATGACTCGCAAGAGCGTCGATTTTCCGCAGCCGGACGGCCCGACGATACAGACGATCTGGCCGCTGCTGATGTCGATTGAAATGTCGCGCAGCACTTCCACACCGTCATAGGCGTGGCCGATGGCGTCCAGACTGATGTCCATACAAGACCTCGAATAGGGAAGGCGGGGCCGGTGGTACGGCCCCGCGCCTGCGCCGGATCAGGCGCCCATTGTCTCGACGTAAGAGCTGTCGACCAGTTGGTCGATGGTGATATCCGCGTCCACCAGCCCTTCGGACTGGAACCAGCCCAGCTGGTCCTTCACGGAGGCCATGTTCAGCGCGGCGCCCTTGTTCACGCGCATGGTGCCATTGATGATCGAAGGCGCGGCCTTGTCGCGGGGGCGGTCAGTGTAGACATATTTGTGGATCAGGTCGACCATCTCGTCTTCGCTCTCGGTCTTGTCGATCATCGCAGCGGCGTAATCGTCCACCCCGCGCGAGAAGCCCGCAAGGAAGCTTTCCGTCAGGCCACGTTCATTCGCGGCATTCGACGCAGAGGTAAAGACCGTTGTGACCTGATAGTCGGGGATGTAGTCCGCGACGTTGCCGATGATGTGCACCGCGCCGGACCCGGCCAGAGGCTTGGCGATATGCGGCACGATGGACCAGCCGTCCACTTGCCCGGATTTCATCGCGCCGATGATCGCGCCGACCTTCTGCAGCGGGATGAAGTTCATCTCGATGCCTTCCGCCGCGGCCATCTTTGCGCCCATGTAGTGGAAAGAGGACCCGGCCTGTGTCACGGCGAACTTCTTGCCCGCAAGGCCCGCGGGTGTGGTCACCCCCGCCTGAAACGCGGCGTCGGAGGCGAGGAATTTCTGCCCGTCGATGCCGGCTTCTTCGCTGAGTGCGCCGCCGATGACCTTGATTGCGCCCTTGTCCGCGAGGCTGATCAGCCCGCCGGAAATCGCCGTCACGGCATAGTCCACATCCCCCGACGCGATGGCCACGGCCATCGGCTGCGCCGCCTGAAAGAACTTGAACTCCACGTCGACGCCCGCATCGGCGAAATAGCCGCGTTCGAAGGCGATGAAGCTGCCCGCGTGTGAGGTGAAACGCAGTGCGCCCACGGTGATCTTGCGGTTCATGGCAAGCGCTGGCGCCGCCAGTGTGCTGGCCGCTGTCGTGGCGCCCAGTAGGGTCAATGCCCTGCGGCGTGTCATCTGTGTCATGGTCTTCCTCCCTGGTGATGTGCCGAGTTGAGTTCGGTCTCGATGTCTTGTTGCAGCAATGCGCAGGCGGCATCGGCCTCGCGGGCCAGAACCGCGTCCAGCAGTGCCTTTTGCCGCGTCTTGCGGTCGGTCCAGTCCAGCGTGCCCTCGCGCATCTGCGCCAGTCGAAAGCGGCGGCTCTGGTCAAAGAACTTGCGGTGCAGGTCCAGCAGGCGCGGGCTGTCGCAGGCGTCCAGCAGCGCGCATGCGAAACCGCGGCAGGCCTCGTCCCATGCCAGCGCGACAAGATCGTCCGGGCTGTTGGCCACGGCGGCTTCGGCTTTTTGCAGGGCGTGGTGGGCGGCGATCACGCGCCCTTCCCATGCGACGTCTCCGAGGGCGATGGCGCGGGCAAGGGCAATGCAGTCCAGCTGCACACGCACCAGCGCGATGTCTTGCAGGTCTTGCGTGGTCGCGGACGTGACGCGAAATCCCCGCTGGGCGGTGGCCTCTACCAAGCCTTCGGCAGAGAGCAGCCGCAGCGTTTCGCGCATGGAGTGGTTGGAGCCACCGTAGCGGCTGCGCAGGGCGTTGATCTTGAGCTTCTGGTCGGGCAGTAGCGCGCCAAAGGCGATGTCCCGCCGCAGCGAGGCGGCCAGAAGATCGACAATCGTGCTGTCGTCAGACGAGGCCACAGAGAAGAGCATGAAGAAGATCACTCGTCAGAAATGTTGGATATTTTTAGCAATGGCTGGAGATTTCTGTCAACACGCGATGTTTCGGGGCTGTGTGTTGTCGCAGCCGAGGGGCCTTGGATCTCCAACAAAAGCCTTTTGTTCAATGCCTTGCGGGGTCTTGTTGATCTTGATGGTTAAAACCGCCGTCGGCGGCAAAGCCCGGTCACACCCGGAGGAACCTGTGGGCGCCGGGCTCAATCCTTGACGGGCAGGGGCTGTTTCTGGCCGGTTTCCGCGGCGCGATAGATGGCTTCCTCGATCTCGATCACGTCCAGATAGGAGGCGGCCGTGTTTTCCAGCGCGGCGCCGTCCAGAACGCCCTCGACCACATGGGCCTGCAGCGCATGCACGCAATCCCCGCCAAAGCCATCAAAGGTGCTGGGGGGCAGGATCTCCGTGCCCGAGAGCGCGCCAAACGCACGCAGCACCACCGCGCCATCCCCGGTCAGGGTCAGCGTGCCTTTTGTGCCTTCGACCAGAGCTTCGCCCATGGTGCGGCGTGTGTTGTCGGAGGCGTGATCCAGACTGCGGTTGCCGTCGAACATCGCCCGCGCGCCGGAGTCGAAGTCGAACAGGATGAAACCCGCGTCTTCGCCAGCGATCACCGGGTTCACGCGGCGCAGATCAGCATAGACCGCGCGCGGTGTGCCCAGCAGATAGCGAAAGGTGTCGATCCAATGCACCCCGGTTTCATGCACGAGAAAGCGCGTCATCTGCTGGAAATAGGGCTGTCGGTCGAGATAGGCGCGGGGTCCCTGACCATCCCCCGGCCGGAGGCGGAAGGACAGTTGCTGAACCGCGCCCAGCGTGCCTGCGTCGAGCACCGATTTGATTGCGCGGTACCAGGGTTGGAACCGGAAATTCTCATGTATGATCAGTGTGGTGCCCGCGGCGGCGGCTTCGGCAGTCAGGCGGCGCGCCTCGTCCAGATCCTTGCAGAACGGCTTTTGGCAGATCACCGTTGGCACCCCGGCGGCAAAGGCCGTTCGCAGGGCCTCGGCCTGCGCGATGGGCGGGACGATCACGTCCAGCAGATCCGGCTGCGCCTCGGTCAGCATCTGCCCGAGGTCGGTATATGCAGGATAGCCTGTGGCCTCGGCCTTGGCCGCGTCGCGGTCGCAAACGCCGACGAGGTCCACCCGCCCCAGACGCGCCCAGCTGTCGCGGTGAAATGTGCTGAAGAACCCCGCGCCGACGCAGGCCACGCGCAGCGCCGTCAT
>JBELMB010000280.1:0-4933 GCA_042088665.1 Sagittula sp. | reverse complement strand
CCACGCTAGAGCGGGCTGGGGTTGAGGGGAGGGGATGCCATGCACAGGCTTGGAACGGGATTTGCGCTGGCCGCGGCTTTGGTGCTTGCGGGTTGCGGTGATCCCTTGCAGGACGTGCAGCGTCTGGATGATGTGTCGATTGATGACACGGCTGGTCAGGCCGAGGTGGTGCAGGCAGAGGCTCTGGACACCACTGCTGTGCTGCCCGACCCTGTGATCGCGACCGAAGCGGCCAGTGCCGAGGCTGCTCCGCGCCGAGGTCTGCTCGGGTTCCTGCGGCGGCAGGCCGAGGCCGGGATGGCCGAGGAGAGCGCAGGACCAGAGGGTGCTGACGCGGCTGGCACGGCCTCGGTGTTGGACATCGCTTCGGAGGATGACCTCGCCGCAGAGACCAACGAGATCGTGCGGCTGGAGGCCGAAGAGGCCGAAGACCTGACCGAAGAGGCGCCCGTGCTTGCGCTGGCGGCGGAACCGGTGCCTGCCGCAACCCGCCCCCGCCGAGGGTTGCTGGGGCTCCTTGCAGGCAACCGCAACGCGACCCCCGACGAGGACGCCGATGCAGACAGCCGCACGGATGCGGGCGACGACGTCCTGTTGGCCGCCTTGCCGGACGCCACGACCGCAGGCGCATCCAGTGATGCAGCGCCAGCGGTGACCGACGAGTTGATTGAACAGGCGGCGTCGCCCGAGCCACGCGTCGAGCGTCGCGGCCTCTTTGGGCGTCGCGCCGCAGTTGCGCCGGGCACGGGACCGGACAGTGAGACCGTCACGCTTGGCACCTCGCTGCCTTACGGCGAAGTGGCGCGCGTCTGCAATGTCAGCCCGCGTGACCTTGGCGAGAAGGTCGAAAGTTACCCGGAGCGCGGGCGCGGCTACACCCTTTTTGACAGTGCCCCCGGCGGGACGCATCTGCGTCCGTTCTTCCTGACCGGGTTCAAGGACGGCTGCGCGCGACAATTCTCTGCCGCGCTGGTCCTGTTTGGCGATCCCGAGACCTGGGAACAGATCCATTACGGTGCGGCGGGTGCGGTGCAGCCGACCTCCGAGACGGACAAGGCCTATGAAAAGGTAAAGTCGAAGGTCTGCAAAGTCCGCGCAGGCAATCCCTGCGGCGCCCAGATGAAGACGCTGGCCCGCAGCACGGTTTTTGTCAGCGTTTACGAACGCTTTGAGGACAACCCGCGCTGGAAGATCATTCTGCTGCACGACGGCGCGCTTGTTGCCGTCGACATCAAGAATTGAGCCCCCAATAATCGACCCCGATCTGTGGGCCTGTGCCCTGCGCGTGTCTCAAATCTGGCCAGTCAGTAATGTGGCGGGGGCTGATCGCTGACCACATCTGCGCCGATCATCTGCGCCTCGCGTTCCGCTTCACGCGACATGAGCATTTCGACACGGCGTGACAGGATCGCCAGTTCCGCGTCCTGCCGCGCGACGACGTCCGACAGCTCATCCACCGTGTATTGCAGATGCGCGATGCGTGTTTCGAGCTGTTCAGTTGTGTCGGGCATGGGTTTGTTGCTCCTGCTGGGCTGGATGCAGGCCTAGAACGCTGCGTGCAGACTGGCAAGTCCGGCGCGCGCCGCGGCAATGCTGCAGGGATGCTTGCTCCGGCCTTGCTTGCGCGCGGACGGGCAAGCCGGTACTGGGGGCGCGACGACACTCAGCAAAAATGTGACGCCATGGCCAAACTCAAAAAAGCCCCCCGCCCCAAGGCCCAGACGCCAAAGGGATTCCGCGACTACTTCGGGAACGAAGTGCGCGAACGTGCGCATATGCTGGAGGCCATCGCAGAGGTCTATCATCGCTACGGTTTCGAAGCGCTGGACAGCAGCGCGGTCGAGACCGTCGAGGCGCTGGGCAAGTTCCTGCCCGACGTGGATCGCCCGAATGAAGGTGTCTTTGCCTGGCAGGACGAGGACGACACCTGGATGGCGCTGCGCTATGACCTGACGGCGCCGCTTGCGCGGGTCTATGCCCAGCACCGCAACGATCTGCCCACACCCTATCGGCGCTTTGCCATGGGGCCGGTCTGGCGCAACGAAAAGCCGGGGCCGGGGCGGTATCGCCAGTTCTACCAGTGTGACGCCGATACTGTGGGCGCGGCCAGCGTGGCCGCGGATGCAGAGATCTGCGCGATGCTCTCCGATTGTCTCGAAGGGGTCGGCATTCCGCGCGGCGACTACCTGATCCGCGTCAACAACCGCAAGGTGCTGAACGGCGTGCTCGGCAACATGGGGCTCACCGACGAGGCACAGGCGGCGGATGTTCTGCGCACGATCGACAAGTTCGACAAGGTCGGCGAAGCGGGTGTGCGCGAACTGCTCGGCAAGGGCCGTCTTGACGCCTCTGGTGCCTATATCGACGGGGTCGGGCTTGACGATGCGCAGGCTGCGCCGGTGGTCGCTTTCCTGACGTCCAAAGGCGCGGATGCGGCCGAGACGCTTGCCAACCTTCGGGACGCGGTGGGCGGCTCTGTCGTCGGGGCCGAGGGTGTGAACGAACTCGAAGAGATCGCGTCGCTTCTGGCCGCGCAGGGGTATGGCCCGGATCGGATCGAGATCGATCCATCGGTCGTGCGCGGTCTTGGCTATTATACGGGGCCGGTCTTCGAGGCAGAACTGACCTTTGAGATCCTCGACGAAAAAGGCCGCAAGCGGCAGTTCGGCTCTGTTGCGGGCGGCGGGCGCTACGATGATCTGGTCAAGCGGTTCACCGGACAGCCGGTGCCTGCGACGGGCGTGTCCATCGGCGTGGACCGGCTTTTGGCGGCGCTGCGCGAGAAGGGCCGGATCGGTGGCGAAGAGCAGGGGCCCGTTGTGGTTACGGTCATGGACCGCGACCGCATGGCCGACTACCAGACCATGGTCGCCGAGTTGCGCGCGGCGGGCCTGCGTGCCGAGGTTTACCTCGGCAACCCCAAGAACTTTGGCAACCAGTTGAAATACGCCGACAAACGCCATAGCCCCGTGGCCGTGATCGAGGGGGGCGACGAAAAGGACAAGGGCGTGGTCCAGATCAAGGACCTGATCCTTGGGGCCAAGCTGGCCCAGACGGCCAGCCTAGAGGAATGGCAGGACCGTCCGTCGCAATACGAAGTGCCGCGCGACCAACTGGTCGCCAAGGTCCGTGAGATCCTGGAGCTGCACAAGTGACACGCATGGCCGAAAACGCGGCCGCGGCAGCGCTGATGGCGCGGTTTGCGGCTGCGGGGGCCACGCCGGTGGATTGCCCGGTGCTGGTGTCCGCAGATACGCTTCTGGATCTCTACGGAGAGGAAATTCGCACGCGCACCTATGTGACCTCGGACCCGGTCCGGGGAGAGGTCATGCTACGCCCGGATTTCACGCTACCCGTGGTCCAGATGCATATGGAAAGCGGCGCAGAAGCGGCCCGCTACACCTATGCGGGCGGGGTGTTTCGCCGACAGGAGGACCATCCTGAGCGGGATTCCGAGTATCTGCAGGTCGGCTACGAGGTCTTTGACGGCAGCGCCCCGGCGCAAGCGGATGCAGAGGTCTTTGCCCTGTTTGCAGAGGTTCTGGCGCCCTACGGATTGCGGCCCGTCACCGGGGACATCGGCATTCTGACAGCCGCTGTTCTGGGTCTTGAGACGACAGCGCGGCGTCGCGCGGCGCTGTTGCGGCACCTCTGGCGTCCGCGCCGGTTCCGCGCCCTGATCGACCGTTTCGCCGGGCGCACGCCGGTACCGCCAAGCCGCGACGCGCTGCTGGCGGCGGTGGATCCGATGGCGGATGCGGGCGTGATGATCGGTCTGCGCGGCCGGGAAGAGATCGAGGACCGGATTGCAGCGCTGCGGGTCGATGCCGCCGAACCGCCCCTGTCAACGACACAGGTGGACCTGATCGAAGCGCTGCTGAAGGTCTCCGAGACCTGCCCGAATGCACTGGCGCAGTTGCGCGATCTTGCGGTCGACATGCCGGCCCTGAACGCGGGCGTCGAAGGGTTCGAACGGCGTTGCGAGGCGCTGTCTGCGCGCGGCGTCGACGTGACAGCGTTGAATTTCGAGGCCAGCTACGGGCGCACGTCCATGGAATACTACGACGGGTTTGTCTTTGGTTTCCTGTGTGATGCCCGCCCCGACTGGCCCGCAGTGGCCACCGGCGGGCGCTATGACGCGCTGACCCGACACCTGGGCCAGGAGCGTGAGATCCCGGCGGTGGGCGGTGTCTTGCGACCGGGATTGCTGCAGGCACTGGATGCAGGGACGGGGGGCGGACCATGAGCCTCAAGCTAGGGGTGCCCTCCAAGGGGCGCCTGATGGAAAAGACCTTTGACTGGTTTGGGGCGCGTGGGATCACGCTGTCGCGCACAGGTTCTGATCGGGAGTATGCGGGGGCCGTTCAGGGGGTCCACGGGGTCGAACTGGTGCTGCTGAGCGCCGGCGAAGTGCCGCGCGAACTGGCCGCCGGGCGGCTGCACCTCGGGGTGACTGGCACCGACCTTATCCAGGAAAAGCTGGTGCAATGGGACCAGAAGGTGTCGCCCTTGGCGGAGCTTGGGTTCGGTCACGCGGATCTCATCGTGGCGGTGCCGCAGGCCTGGGTGGACGTTGACACGCTGGACGATCTGGACGGCGCGGCCGCGGGTTTTCGCGCGCGGCACGGCTTCCGTATGCGGATCGCGACGAAGTATCACCGCCTCGTGCGGGCCTATCTGCATGCGGGCGGGGTTGCTGACTATCAACTCGTGGACAGCCAGGGCGCGACCGAGGGCACAGTCAAGAATCTGACCGCCGAAGCCATCGCCGATATCACGTCGACGGGGGAAACCCTGCGGGCCAACCACTTGAAAATCCTGAGCGAAGAGCCGGTTCTGTGCAGTCAGGCGACCCTTTTCAAATCGCATATCGCCGAGTTGACGGAAACAGAACGGGAGTCCCTGCGGGAGTTGAAGGCTCTGCTGGGCGTAG
>JBELMB010000064.1:0-25762 GCA_042088665.1 Sagittula sp. | reverse complement strand
GTGTGGACCACGAGGCACGCCATGGTGCGCCCGGGCCAACGGGTCGGGGGTCCGCGGGGCGAGGTTTGGCCAGGCAAAACCGCCGTGCACCGGCAAATCCCGAAACGGGCGCTTGGGTGTCGGATCGGAACCCGCACATTGGTCCCGCAAAGTGAGGCCCCGGAAAAAGCGAGGGATGATCTCCGCACCGACCTGATGACCCCGATGGCGCCGCGAACCGGCCATGGCGCAAGGATGGGAGGTCACACACGGATGGCGCGCCGGGCGTCATGAGCGATTGGCTGCTTTCCCTCGAAGGTACAGAGGCCGGGCACCAGATGGCCCTCGCACTGGCCCTGACCGCGGCGCTGTTGCACGCGGTGTTCGGGGCGCTCCAGAAAGGGCGGCACGACCCTTGGGTCACGCGCTGGTCGATCGATTTCTGGCTGATCATCCTGTCCTTTCCGATGCTTTTTCTGGTGCCCTGGCCGGAACCGCACATGTGGCCGATCTTTGTCGGTGTCATGGTGATTCACTTCATTTACAAGGTCTTGCAGGCCATGGCCTATACGCGTGGGGCCTATACGGTGGTCTATCCGGTGGTGCGCGGGACGGGGCCGCTTTTTGCGGTGATCGGGGCCTGGCTGATCTTTGGCGAGACCTTCACCGGTTGGCAATGGCTGGGCCTCGGCGTGCTTCTGGCGGGGATCTTTGGCCTTGCGATCTACAACCTGATGTTTCTCGAGACCGAGCGCGCGACGCTGTTGCCTGCGCTGGGGCTGGCGGTTCTGACCGGGCTTCTTGTGGCGCTTTACACCACCTATGACGCCTATGGGATCCGGGCGACGGCGCACCCGTTTACCTTTCTGGCGTGGTTCTTCTTTCTGGCGGCGCTGGATTTTCAGGTGCTCATGGTGGCCCCGGTGATGCGCGCCCGCCTTGCAGGCGTGGCGCTGCGCCCGCTCATGGTGCGCGGCTGCATCGGGGCTTTCGTGGCCTTTGGCAGCTTTGGGTGTGTCATGATGGCCACGCGCCTCGGCAAGGTCGGCGAGGCCGCCGTCCTGCGCGAGACCTCCACCGTGTTTGCGGCGCTCATCGGCTGGCTGGTGCTGCGTGAAACCGTCGGCCCGCGGCGCATCGCTCTCATGAGCTTGATCGCGCTGGGCGCCGTCATCGTTGAGCTTGGCGGGTGAAGCGCCTATGTCCTCGCCAAAGGAGAACCTGATGCCCGAATCCAAAGACGATGCGCCCGCGATCAACCCGCTGCTGAAATCGGTGCTGGAACTGGGGCCCGTGCTGGCGTTCCTTGCGGCCTATCTCTGGCTCAAGGACGAAAGCTTTGTCGTGGGGGGGCGCACCTACAGCGCCTTTATCGCGGTGACCGCGATGTTCGTGCCGGTCTTTGTGGTGGCCAATGGCATCCTGTGGTGGCTGACAGGCAAGATCAGCCGGATGCAGATCTTCACCGTGATCCTGCTGGTGATCATGGGGGGGCTTGCGGTCTGGTTCAATGACGACCGCTTTGTCAAGATCAAGCCGACGATCACCTATATCGTGCTGGGCGGTCTGTTGGGGCTGGGGCTTTTGCTGGGCCAGAGCTTTCTGCGCTACCTCATGGAAGAGCTCACGCCGCTGACCGATGAGGGCTGGATGCTGCTGACCCGGCGCACCATGCTGTTCTTCTTTGGCATGGCGGTGCTGAACGAGGGCATCTGGCGGTTCATGTCCGACGATATCTTTGTTTTCTGGGACACGCTGGGGCAGCTTGGCGTGACGATGGCCTTCTTTATCGGGCAGGCGGGGCTGTTCAGCCGACACAGCCTTGAACCGGCCGAAGACGAACCGGCGGAGTAACCTTACCCACGGCGTGACAGCTTTGTGCTGAGGTGAATGAGGCTT
This sequence comes from Sagittula sp., assembly GCA_042088665.1. GTDB lineage: Bacteria > Pseudomonadota > Alphaproteobacteria > Rhodobacterales > Rhodobacteraceae > JBELMB01. The sequence goes on along the minus strand of JBELMB010000064.1, from coordinate 23,884 downwards.
TCGGAGCCGCGCACACCCTTGGCCATGATGATCTCGTCGAGGCTGCGGTCCAGCGCCTCTGTCGTATCGGCCCAGAGCGTGACGATCAGGTCAAAGCGGCCGGATGTGGAATGCACCTCTTCGACCTGCGGCACCCGTTTGAGCCGCGAGAGCACTTCGGGTGTGGCGCGCGGCTCGATGCTCAGCAGGACGGTGGCGCGCAGGCGCGGGCCAAGGCCGGTGCCACGCAGGAGGGTGAAACCGGCGATGGCGCCACTGTCCACCAGCCGGTCGATGCGGGCCTGCACCGTGGTGCGCGCCAGCCCCAACCTGCGCGCCAGTTCCGCCACCGGCGCGCGGGCGTTTTCGCTGAGCGCGGCGATCAGGGCGTGGTCGGTTTCGTCAATCTGCATGATAGGCCCGTCGATATGCATTGAAATGACTGGCGATCTGCATGATCTGCCGCGTTTATCCGACAGCTTTGCACGGCAGGATGGGCACAGATCAAGAGGAGATGCGCAATGGTCCTGCAACAGGCGTTTGAGACCGACCCGGCCCGCTGGCTTGCGGCGGAGCGTCCGGATGAGCCGGTGTTCTTCTATGATCCGGCGCAATTGGCGGCACAGGCGGCGCGTTTTCTGCGCGGCTTTGACGGTCAGGTCACCTATGCGGTGAAGGCCAATCCGGACCCGATGGTGCTGGAGGCGCTGCACCGCGCCGGGGTCGGGGCCTTTGACGTGGCTTCGCCGGAAGAGATGGCGCTGGTGCGCCAGATCGCGCCGGGGGCGGATCTGCACTACCACAATCCGATCCGCGCCCGGTCCGAGATCGCGCTGGCGCGGCGCTTTGGTGTGAGCTCGTGGTCGGTGGACCGGCTGAGCGAGTTGGACAAGCTCGGCGAGATCCGCGGCACCGAAATCGCTGTTCGGCTGAAATTGCCCGTGTCCGGGGCGGTCTATGACTTCGGCTCGAAGTTCGGCGCTGATCCCGTGCCTGCGGCGGCCCTGCTGCGGGCCGTTGCGGACCGGGGCGGTGTGGCTTGCATGACCTTTCACCCGGGCACCCAGTGCCGCGACCCGCAGGCCTGGATCAGCTATATCGCCGCGGCGGCGGAGGTGGCGCGCGTGGCGGGCGTGACCCTGCACCGGTTGAACGTGGGCGGCGGCTTTCCTGCGTTTCGCAATGCGCCCGCGCCGGACCTTGAGGCGATCTTTGACGCCATCGCGTCGGCGCGGGCAGCGTTTTTCGGCGATGCGGGGCCGGCGCTGGTGTGTGAGCCCGGGCGCGCGATGGTGGCCGAAGCCTTTGAACTGGCTCTTCAGGTCAAGGCGCTGGATGCGCAGACGGATGTGGTGTTTCTCAACGATGGGATCTACGGCGGGCTCAGCGAATGGCGCGACCTGCATCCCTCGCAGCGCATCACGGTCCTGTCCCCCGAGGGGCTGCGACGCCATGGCACGCCGCGGGCCTGCACCGTCTTTGGACCGACCTGCGACAGCCTCGACCGCCTTTCGGACACCGTTCACCTGCCCGCAGATCTGCGGACAGGCGACTATCTGCTGTTCCACGCCTGCGGTGCCTATTCCACTGCGCTTGCCACCCGTTTCAACGGGTATGGCGCAAAGCGCATCGTTACCTTGCAGCGGTGAGGGGCAGCGGGGTCGCACCCTCTGGACACGACGCGCGAGAGGTCTAATGTCCAGCTCAACACTGCGCGAGGGAGAGCCATCATGGACAAGTTCGGGAAAAGCCAACCGGTCAGCCGGGTTGAAGACGTTCGCTTTTTGACGGGGCAGGGGCGCTATGTGGATGACATTGCGCCAGAGGGGAGTTTGCGGATCTGGACGCTGCGCTCCCCCGTGGCCCATGCCAAGATCACCACGCTGGACGTGAGCGCCGCTGAGCAGGCCGAGGGCGTGCATATGGTCATCACCGGCGAAAGCCTTGGCGCTGCCGTGGCGGACACGGGCATGGCCTTTACCGTGGTCGACAACCGCGACGGCACCAAGGGCGCAGGGCCCAAGCGCCCGATCCTCGCCGAAGGCAGAATGCGTTTCGTCGGCGAGCCGGTGGCCGTTGTCGTTGCAGACACGCTGGAACAGGCCCGCGACGCGGCAGAGCTGATCGAGCTCGACTACGACGAACTGCCCGTGCATCTCGAGGTCGCCGCGGGCGGTGAAACCCTGCACGACGAGGCCCCGGACAACCGTGCCTTTGACTTCGGGCTGGGCGACGAGGCCGCCACCGAAGAGATCTTTGCCAATGCGGCACGCACCGTCAGCCTCGATATCGGTGACAACCGCATCATCGTGAATTCCATGGAACCGCGCGGCGCTTATGCCGAATGGGACGGCGAGCGGATGCACCTGTCCTTTGGCGGGCAGGGCGTCTGGGGCATGAAGGGCGAATTGTCCCGGGTCTTTGGCCTCGCGCCGGAACACATCCGAGTGACCAACCCGGATGTGGGCGGTGGCTTTGGCATGAAGGGCTTCCCTTATCCGGAGTATTTCATCGTGGCCCATGCGGCCAAGGCGCTGGGCCGCCCGGTGCGCTGGATGTCGGACCGCTCCGAGGCGATGCTGTCGGACAATGCCGGACGCGACCTGACCACGCTGGCCGAGCTGGCCTTTGACGACGCGGGCAAGATCCTTGCCTACCGCGTGCACACGCGCTGCAATATCGGGGCCTACAACTCGCAATACGCGCAGCCGATCCAGACCAACCTCTTTGCCCGCGTTCTGACCGGGTGCTACGACATCCAGGCCACGTACATGCGGTGCGAGGGGTTCTTTACCAACACCACGCAGGTGGACGCCTACCGCGGCGCGGGCCGCCCCGAGGCGATCTATGTGCTGGAGCGCGTGATGGACCGCGCGGCGCGCGAGCTGGGGATGGACCCGCTGGAGTTGCGCCGGATCAACTTCATCAAGCCGGACCAGTTCCCCTACAAGACCGCAACGGGCGAGCTCTACGATGTGGGCGACTTTTCCCTGGTGCTGGGCCATGCCGAGACCCTCTCGGACCTGCCGGGTTTTGCGGCGCGGCGCGCGGCCTCCGAGGCAGAGGGCAAATTGCGCGGGCTAGGACTTTGTTATTACATTGAGTCTATCCTCGGAGCCCCAAGCGAGGATGTGAAAGTAGAGTTCGTGGATGATGGCGCCTTGATCTATGTGGGCACGCAGTCGAACGGGCAGGGGCACGAGACGGTCTTCCGTCAGTTCCTGGCCGACCAGACCGGCATTCCCGCGGACAAGATCCAGGTGGTGCAGGGCGACAGTGACCTGATCCCCTCGGGCGGCGGCACCGGTGGCTCACGCTCCGTGACGGTGCAGACCAATGCGACGCTGACGGCTGTGGCGCAGATCATCTCCGGGTTCTCGGAATTCCTCGCCGCTGAAATGGGTGTCTCGCCCGAGGCCGTGAATTTCGATGACGAAACCTTCCGCGCGGAGGGATCGAACGTGACCCCCACCATGCTGGAAGCCGCGCAGATGGCGCGCGACGCCGGGCGCGAGGACCTGCTGGTCTGGACCTCCAACGCCACGCTGCCGGGGCGGTCCTATCCCAACGGCTGCCACGTCGCAGAGATCGAGATCGACCCGGACACGGGCTCCGTGGTGTGCGACCGCTACAATGTGGTCGACGATTTCGGCAACCTGATCAACCCGATGCTGGCCGAGGGTCAGGTCCACGGCGGCATCGCGCAGGGTCTGGGTCAGGCCCTTGTCGAACATGTGATCTATGATGAAGAGGGGCAGCTGCTCACGGCATCGTTCATGGACTACGCCATGCCGCGTGCGGATATCCTGCCGATGATCGGGTTCGAGACAGAGCCGGTGCCCTCGACAGCCAATCCCATGGGGATGAAGGGCTGTGGCGAGGCCGGGACCGTGGGTGCGCTCGCGGCGGTGTCGAACGCGGTTCAGGACGCGCTATGGGAGCGCGGGATCAGACAGGTGGATATGCCTTTCACCCCGATGCGGGTGTGGGAGATGCTAGAGGATGACAAGATCGCGGCTGAGTGAGACGCTCTTACACTGGGTTCGGAGGCGCTTTGCCTCCGACCATTCCAGCTATGAGCCACGCCGCGGTCCGCGGGACCACATCATCATTCTCGATGGCACCGCGTCCAGTCTCAGCCCCGGACGCGAAACCAACGCCGGCCTGACCTACAAGCTTTTGCGCGAACAGGGCGGCATGTCGCTGTATTACGAGGCGGGGATCCAGTGGCCCGACTGGACCTCCACCGGCGATGTGATCCTCGGGCGGGGCATCAACCGGCAGATCCGTCGCGCCTATGGCTATCTCGCATCGCGCTACCGGGTTGGCGACCGCATCTTCCTGATCGGATTTTCGCGCGGGGCCTATGCCGTGCGCTCGCTTGCCGGGGTGATCGACCGCGTTGGCCTGTTGCGCGCCAGTTGCGCGACGGAACGCAACATCCGGCAGGTCTACCGGCTTTACCAATACGACCCCTCTGGTGCCGCCGCAGAGGTCTTTCGCAGGCAACATTGCCATGACACCACGCTGATCGAGATGGTGGGCGTCTGGGACACGGTGAAGGCGCTGGGCCTGCGGTTGCCGCTGTTCTGGCGGTTGACGGCGCCGCGCCACGCCTTCCACAATCACGCGCTGGGGCATTCGGTCCGCCACGGGTTTCAGGCCCTTGCCATCCATGAGACCCGCGCGGCCTTCAGCCCCGTGTTGTGGCAATGTCCACCGGATTGGCGCGGCGTCATGGAACAGGTCTGGTTTCGCGGCACGCATGGCGATGTGGGCGGTCAGATCGGCCGCTTCGGCGCGGCGCGGCCACTGGCCAATATCCCGCTGGTGTGGATGCTGACCCATCTCGAGGCCTGCGCCGTGCCGCTGCCAGCGGGCTGGCGCCGACGTTTCCCCTGCGACCCGGAGGCCCCCTCCGTCGGGACCTGGCAAGGTTTTGGCAAGCTGTTCCTGATGCGCGCCCGGCGGCGACGCGGTCAGGGCATGGCCGAACGTCTGCACGAGACGGCGCAGCGTGCGGCGGCTCCGACGGCAAAGCCCATGTCTCGCTTCAGTTTTTTGAGAGTCCGTCAAGGAAAAAGCTGAAAAATCTCTTCATGCCCCTTTAACCTGTGTCCTTTAAGCCTATCTTAGGGGAAGGATCGCGGGGACGGAAACCTCGCGAGACCTTCACTGTCCCTCGTTCCGTGACTTGTGCCCAAGGCTGCGTGCCTTGGGCACTTTTTCTTTTGCGGCGACGCGGTTAGACAGCGCTCATGGTTTATGCAGACAGGTATCTCAAGGACATCCTGACGCGGACGTCCGTGATCGCGGCGGTGGGTGTGTCCGGCAATCCGGTGCGCCCCAGCTACTTTGTGGCGCGCTATCTGAAAATGCGCGACTACCGGATCGTACCGGTCAATCCGGGATATGCGGGTCAGACGCTCTTCGGCGCCCGGGTCGCGGCCGATCTTGCGGCCTGTCCCTCGGATGTGGACATGCTGGATATCTTCCGTCGCCCCGAGCATGTCCCGGCCCTTGTCGAAGAGGCGCTGGAGGTCTTGCCGAACCTGCGCACCATCTGGATGCAGATCGGCGTTGTGCATGAAGAGGCGGCAGAGATGGCGCGTGCCCGCGGTGTGGATGTGGTCATGGATCGCTGCCCGAAGATGGAATACCAGCGCCTGTTCGGCGAGTTGCGCAAGGCGGGCATCAACACGGGCATCATTTCTTCGCGCCTGTAGGGGCGCCGGAGGCGGCACGCGTTTGCAATCCGGTGGTCGTTTGTCTGCGACGGCTCTTGTCCGGAGTGAAAGACCGCGCTGACCTGCGAGGCTGGCCGCCTTTGCAGCAGGTTGTGGACGGCTTAGCGCGCGGCCTTTTCCGCCAGCCCGGACTGTCCCTGACGACGCGCCAGTTCTGCCATGACCGCCGAAAGCGGCACGTCGCGGGCCTTGAGCATCACCAGCAGGTGAAACAGCACGTCCGCAGCTTCTGACACGAGACCGTCGCGGTCGTTCCTGACGGCTTCGATGATGGCTTCGACGGCTTCTTCACCGAATTTTTCGGCGGCTTTCTCTGGACCTTTTGCAAGCAGCTTGGCCGTCCAGCTTTCCTCGGGGGAGGCGTCCGCGCGGCGGGCGATGATGGCTTCGAGCTCTTCGAGGGTCATGAGAAAGTCCTTCGGCAGGTGCCTGCGCGTCAGAGGCGGACCGGGATGCCCGCGGCGGCCATATGGGATTTCGCCTCGGCGATCGTATAGGTGCCGAAGTGAAAGATCGAAGCGGCCAGCACGGCAGAGGCATGCCCCTCTGTCACCCCTTCGACGAGGTGGTCCAATGTGCCGACACCGCCGCTGGCGATCACGGGGATCTTCACCGCGTCGGCGATGGCGCGGGTGAGGGGCAGGTTGAACCCGGCCTTGGTGCCGTCGCGGTCCATGGATGTGAGCAGGATTTCCCCGGCGCCCTTGGCAGCGATGGTCGTTGCGAATTGCACGGCGTCAATGCCGGTGGATTTGCGGCCCCCATGGGTGAAGATCTCCCAGCGCCCGGGTTCGACAGTCTTGGCGTCGATCGCACAGACGATGCATTGGCTGCCGAACTGGTCGGCGGCGTCGCTCACCACGTCGGGGTTGGCCACGGCGGCGGAGTTGAAGCTGACCTTGTCAGCGCCGGCCAGCAAGAGCGCGCGGACATCTGCCACGGTGCGCACGCCGCCCCCCACGGTCAGCGGGATAAAGCACTGTTCGGCGGTGCGCGTGACCACGTCAAACATGGTGCCGCGGTTTTCATGCGTCGCATGGATGTCGAGAAAGCAGATCTCATCGGCGCCAGCGGCGTCATAGGCGCGGGCGGCGTCCACCGGGTCGCCCGCATCGCGCAGGTCGACGAAGTTCACGCCTTTGACCACGCGGCCGTCGGCCACGTCGAGACAGGGGATGATGCGTGTTTTCAACATGCCGCCGGGGTAGCGCGAATTCGAGGCGGGGGAAAGGGGGGCGCTGCCCCCTCTTGGCCGCTGGCCAATTCACCCCCGGAGTATTTGGGAAACAAAGAAGCGGGGAGGGGTTTTTGCCGGCCCGGTGCGCTGTGTTTCGAAAGGGCGCGAGCGTGCCCGTGTCATGAGGTCGGCACCGGCTTGCAGGCATCTGTCGGCCGGGGTCGCTTGTGATGTCGGGAGGTGGGTCAGGCCTTCAGGGCGTCGAGGGCGGTTTTGAGATCCAGCGCGCCGTCGTAGAGCGCGCGGCCGGAGATGGCGCCGTTGAGGCCCGCGCCGCAGTTTCTGAGCGCAATGAGATCCTTGAGAGACGACACACCGCCGCTGGCGATCACAGGGATCTGGACGGCGCGGGCGAGGGCCGCGGTGGCCTTTACGTTCGGACCCTGCATCGCGCCGTCGCGGTTGATGTCGGTGTAGATGATGGCGGCGACGCCCGCGTCTTCGAAGCTGCGGGCGAGATCGGTGGCGTCCACATCGGTTTCCTCTGCCCAGCCCTTGGTGGCGACCTTGCCGTCGCGGGCGTCGATGCCCACGGCGACCTGACCGGGGAAGGCGCGGGCGGCGTCGCGGACGAGGTCCGGGTTTTCCACGGCCACGGTGCCGAGGATCACGCGGGCGAGCCCCTTTGTGAGCCACATCTCGATGGTGGCCATGTCGCGGATGCCGCCGCCCAGTTGCGCCGGTGTCTGTGTCTGGCTGAGGATTGCCTCAACCGCGGCGGCGTTCACGGGCTGTCCGGCGAAGGCGCCGTTCAGGTCCACGAGGTGCAGCCATTCGCAGCCCTTTGCCACGAATTCCAGCGCCTGTGCGGCGGGATCGTCGTTGAAGACGGTCGCCTTGTCCATGTCGCCGCGCAGCAGGCGCACGGCTTTGCCGTCTTTGAGGTCGATGGCGGGGTACAGGATCATGAGTTGGGGCCTTTTGGATTGCAGACCAAGGTGTTGGCTCCCCCTAATCCGAGGGGACAGCAGATGCAAGTCACCCCTGCGTCACCCTCGGCCGTGGGGGTGTTTCGCGGTTGCGAGAGGGGGGGGCTGTTCGCGGGGGCTGTTCGGGGCGTGGGGGCGTCGTCAGGGACGCGAACGGGTGTGGCGGTTTCGTAGCGCCCAACAGGGCAGGCCGCGGAAGTCTTGAGCGCGCTTGGCGGGCGCCATGGGCCAAGCCGTCCCATGTGAGACGCCCAACATTTGGGCAGAAATACCCGGGCTGTCGCTAGGCTGGCCGCAAGCCTTTGCCCGCTGAAGATCGAGCGAGGGTCTTTGGCCGCGCTGGCACCTGTTGCTTGCACATGGGGATGCGCGGGGCTGCCAAGTCTGGCTGGGCCGAACTGGTTGGCGTCTTGGTATGAGCGCCCGTCTCGCAAGGAGAACAGGGGGGCAGACATGCGAAGGGCCGGACAGGGTTCTGGCCGGCCCCTCAAGAGCATCACAGAAGACGTCAGCCCAGTTCGACCAGAAGGTCCTTGGCGTCGATCTGGCCACCGGGCTGCACATGCACCGCATTCACCACGCCGTCCTTTTCCGCATGCAGGCCGGTTTCCATCTTCATCGCTTCGATCGTCAGCAGCAGGTCGCCGGTTTTCACCTTGTCGCCCGTCTTGACCGCGACAGAAGAGACCACACCCGGCATTGGCGCACCCACATGGGCGGCGTTGCCGACCTCGGCCTTGGGCCGGGACGCGCTGGCGGCCTTTGCCTTGCGGTCGGGCACACGGATCGTCCGGGGCTGGCCGTTCAGCTCGAAGAACACGCGCACTTCGCCGTCGTCCTGCGTCTCTCCGATGGCCTGAAGGCGGATCTCCAGCGTCTTGCCGGGGTCGATCTCAGCGGTCAGTTCCTCGCCCGGTTGCATCCCGTAGAAAAAGGTCATTGTCGGCAGGCTGCGGACCGGGCCGTATTGCTCGTGCCGCGTGGCGTAATCGGTAAAGACCTTCGGATACATCAGGTAGCCGTTCAGATCCTCGTCATCGAACTGGCGACCGCCAAAGATCGCGCCCAGCTTTGCGCGGCTGTCCTCGATGTCGATCGGGTCGGCGCGCAGGCCGGGCCGTTCGGTGAAGGCGGCTTCGTCCTTGAGGATCTTCTTCTGGATGCCTGCGGGCCAGCCCCCGGGGGGCTGACCGAGATTGCCCTTCATCATGTCGATCACCGAATCGGGAAAGCTGACCTCGGAGGCCGGGCTTTCCACATCCGTGCGGCTCAGCCCCTGGCTCACCATCATCAGCGCCATGTCGCCCACCACCTTGGAGGAGGGGGTGACCTTGACGATATCGCCGAACATCTGGTTCACATCCGCATAGGTCTGCGCGACCTCGTGCCAGCGCTCTTCGAGTCCCAGACTGCGGGCCTGCGCCTTGAGGTTGGTGAACTGGCCGCCGGGCATCTCGTGCAGGTAGACCTCTGAGGCGGGGCTTTGCATGCCCGACTCAAAGGCCGCGTATTGCCCGCGCACCGCCTCCCAATAGTTGGAGATCTGGCGGATCACGGCCATGTCGAGGCCGGTGTCCCGTTCGGTGAACCGCAAGGCTTCGACCACAGAGCCAAGGGTCGGCTGCGAGGTGTTGCCCGAGAGCGAATCCATCGCCGCATCGACACAGTCCACGCCCGCGCGGGCGGCCTCCATGATGGTGGCGATGGCCGCACCAGAGGTGTCATGCGTGTGGAAATGAACCGGCAGGCCAACCTCTTCCTTGAGGGCCTTGACGAGGGTATAGGCGGCGTTCGCCTTCAGCAGGCCCGCCATGTCCTTCAGCCCGATCACATGGGCGCCAGCATCCTTGAGCTCCTGCGCCATGGCCACGTAATACTTCAGATCGTATTTTGCGCGGTCCGGGTCGAGCATGTCACCGGTGTAGCAGACCGTCCCTTCGAGGATGCGGTCCTGTTCCAGCACCGCATCCATGGCGACGCGCATGTTCTCCACCCAATTGAGGCTGTCAAAGACGCGGAAGACGTCGACGCCGGTCTCTGCCGCCTGTTTGACAAAGAACTGCACCACGTTGTCGGGGTAATTGGTGTAGCCGACGCCATTGGCCCCGCGCAGCAGCATCTGCGTCAGCAGGTTGGGCATCCGCGCGCGCAGGTCGCGAAGGCGCTGCCATGGGCATTCCTGCAAGAAGCGGTAAGCCACATCAAATGTGGCCCCGCCCCAACATTCCATCGAGAAGAGCTGCGGCATGGTATGTGCATAAGCCGGCGCCACGGTGATCATGTCGATGGACCGCATCCGGGTCGCCAGAAGCGACTGGTGCCCGTCCCGCATGGTGGTGTCGGTGATCAGCAGCTTGTCCTGCGCCAGCATCCAGTCGGCCACGGCCTTGGGGCCCTTTTCGTCCAGCAGCGTCTTGGTGCCGGGGGGCGGGGTCTCTTCCCATGGGCCTTTTGGCGCGCGCGCGGGCTTCAGGTCTTTGGCAGGCATCGGGCGCCCTGCCACTTCGGGGTGACCATTGACCGAGATATCGGCGATATAGGTCAGCACCTTGGTGCCGCGGTCCTTGCGCTGCTTGAAATCAAACAGGTCAGGCGTCGTGTCGATGAATTTCGTGGTGTACTGGTTGGTCAGAAAGACCGGATGCTTGAGCAGGTTGATCACGAATTCGATGTTCGTGGTCACGCCGCGGATGCGGAATTCGCGCAGGGCGCGGTCCATGCGCCGGATCGCCTGTTCCGGGGTCTGGGCCTTTGCCGTGACCTTGACCAGCAGCGAATCGTAAAAGCGTGTGATGACGCCACCGGAATAGGCGGTGCCACCATCCAGCCGGATGCCCATGCCGGTGGCGGAGCGGAACGCCGTGATACGCCCGTAATCGGGGATAAAGTTGTTGGCCGGATCCTCGGTGGTGATCCGGGTCTGCAAGGCATGGCCGGTCAGGCGCACGTCATACTGGCTGGCCTTGCCGGTCGCTTCGGACAGGCTCTTGCCCTCGGCGATCATGATCTGAGCCTGCACGATGTCGATGCCGGTCACTTCTTCGGTGACGGTGTGCTCGACCTGCACGCGCGGGTTCACTTCGATGAAGTAGAACTTGCCCGTGTCCATATCCATCAGGAATTCGACCGTGCCTGCGCATTCATAGTTCACATGGGCACAGATCTTGCGTCCCAGCTCGCAGATCTCTTCGCGCTGGGCCTCGCTGAGGTAGGGCGCGGGGGCGCGTTCGACGACCTTCTGGTTGCGGCGCTGCACAGAGCAGTCGCGCTCATACAGGTGGTAGATATTGCCCTGCTTGTCGCCGAGGATCTGCACCTCGACGTGGCGGGCGCGGATGATCATCTTTTCCAGATAACCCTCGCCGTTGCCAAAGGCGGCCTCCGCCTCGCGGCGGCCTTCCAGCACCTTGTCCTTGAGGTCCTCGGGGCCGTCGATGGGGCGCATGCCGCGTCCGCCACCGCCCCATGAGGCCTTCAGCATCAGCGGGTAGCCGATCTCTTCGGCCTCGCGCGTGATGGCGTCGAAATCGTCCCCCAGAACCTCGGTCGCGGGGATCACCGGCACACCGGCTGCGACGGCAACCTTGCGGGCGCTTGCCTTGTCGCCAAGCGCGCGCATGGTGTCCGCCTTCGGTCCGATAAAGGTGATGCCGGCCTCGGCGCAGGCATCCACGAAATCGGGGTTCTCGGACAGCAGGCCATAGCCCGGATGAATGGCATCCGCGCCGCTGGCCTTGGCCACGCGTATGATTTCCTCGATGGCGAGATAGGCCTGCACGGGGCCCATGCCTTCGCCGATGCGGTAAGCCTCGTCCGCCTTGAACCGGTGCAGCCCGAGCTTGTCCTCTTCGGCAAAGACCGCGACGGTCTTTTTGCCCATCTCATTGGCGGCGCGCATGATGCGAATGGCGATTTCACCGCGGTTCGCGACGAGGATCTTCTCGAAATCGGGCATGACAAATGGTCCTTTCACGCAGCCGTCTTGCGCAATCGCGCAATAATCTTTCTTCTGACGCATCGCTGCGCTGCGGCGCAAGAGGGGTTTGCAAATTAATTCCTGTTAGCGAAAGGCTTTGCAAAGTTTCTGGGCAAAGTCTTTGGGCAAAGCATGGGCGTTGCCGGGATCCCGCGACCGGGCCTGCGCGTGCTCAGAGGCTTGGCAGCCCGTGCAGACCCGGGTGATGTGGATCGAACGGCGGAGAGATGATGGCCTGCCCCCGCAGATCCTCCGGTCGGGCCTCGCCCAACTGGCCAATATTGGCCACCATGTCCTTGCGCAGCATCTCGATCAGATGCGGCGGTCCGGCTTCGCCAAGGGCGCAGATCGCGTAGTGCCACGCCCGGCCCATCATCACGAAATCCGCCCCCAGCGCGATCGCACGCAAGATATCCAGCCCGGACTCGACGCCGCTGTCAAAGATGATGGGCAGCTTTGTCTGTGCCCGGATTTCAGGCAGAACCTGAATCGCAGAGGGCGCGCCGTCGAATTGCCGCCCGGCGTGGTTCGACACCCAGATGCCATCGACGCCCCCGGCCTCCAGCTTTGGGACGTCTTCCTTGCGCATGACGCCCTTCACGACCAGCAATCCGTCCCAATGTTCCCTGATCCATGCCAGATAGTCCCAATCCGGCACGGTGCGCAGCAAATAGCCCACATGGGCCGTGGGGTCGCGGGTCGTGGTGTCCTGCGTGTAGCGGTCCAGCGTCTTCATCCGGGGCATGCCCGCGCGCAACCGCGCCAACGACCACGCGGGGCGCAGCGCACATTGCAGCGCGATGCGGGGCGTGATGCGCGGCGGCTGCACCAGACCGCCCTTGACCTGCGCCTCGCGCCGCGCGGCCGTGGGCACATCCGCCGTCAGCACCAGCACGTGAAAGCCCGACTCCTTGATGCGCTGCAACACGTCCAGCCTGACCGGGATCTCCCGTGGGGTATAAAGCTGGTACCAGCCGCGTCCGTCGACCTCGGGGCCAACCTCTTCGGGCGTGGTATTGGCCACGGTCGACAGCCCGTAGGGCAGCCCCGCGCGTGTCGCTGCCCGTGCCAGCGTGCGTTCGGCGTCAGGCCACAGCAGTCCGGACTGGCCAACCGGCGCCACGCCGAAGGGCAGGGGGTGGGGCTGGCCAAAAAGCGTGGTCGAGAAATCCGGCGTGATTTCACCCCGCATGATGGCCGGCATGAACAGCACCCGGTCCAGCGCCGCACGATTGCGTCTGAGGGTGGCCTCGGTCCCCGTCGCGGTGTCGAGGTAGGCCCATGCGAAATGCGGCACGCGGCGCCGTGCACGGGCGCGCAGATCGGCAACGGTCATATAGCGAGTCAGATCCATGAGGCACTCTGGCGCAATTTCGCCCCGGGAGGCCAGCCCTGCCATTTCATTTCAAATCTTCAGAATTTCTTAAGTGGCAGGTTCCACTCTGTCAGGAACGGACCAGACGGAGGGATCCCATGCACGCCATGCTCATCGACAGCCAGCCGCGCCGCCTCGAACGCATGCAGATCGCCTTTCTGGAGGCAGGGATCCATGTGACCGGCTCCGGCAGCCTTGCGGTGGCCGAATGCTGTCTGCGCCGTGCCGTGGTGGACATCCTCCTGATCGAAGAGCCCGCAGGTGGGCACCGACTGGCAGAGATCATCGGCCTGGCACAATCGCGCAACCCGCGCCTGATCACGATCCTGCTGACAAGCGACGTGCTGCGCAGCAGTTCGCGCCTGGCCGCACGGTTCGAATCACTGCACCGCGTCCTCGAAGACGATTCCGACCCGCGGCTTGTTGCCCGGCAGGTGCTGGAGGCCGCTGGTGCACCGGACAATATCCGCGCCCGGCGCCCGGAACCTGCCAAAGCGGTCTTTGCGACAGAGACCGCCTTGTCCACGACGCCACCCATGCCGGATGGTCTGCCGGTCTTTCAGTCGTCACGCCGGCGCATGCTGCCTGCGCAAGACGTGTTTTCACCGGTCTAGCGGGCTTTCCCGCGCGCTCTCTGGACAGGATGCGACCCGGGACGCGCCAGAGGGGCAGAATCTGCACCGGCAAGGGCGGAACACAAGGCGAACACATCTTTCCCTTGTGTCCGGAAGGCGCTAGATTGCCCGCATGAGCAGCTTTGACGAATTCGACGCCTTTGAAGCGCCGTCCCTTTCTTCCCGCGCCATGGCCGCCCGCCCGGCGCCCTATCTCGATGAGTTGAACCCGGCGCAGCGCGAGGCGGTCGAAAAGCTCGACGGGCCTGTGCTGATGCTGGCTGGCGCCGGGACTGGCAAGACAAAGGCCCTGACCGCCCGCGTCGTGCACTTGCTCAATACGGGCCGGGCGCGCCCGAACGAGATCCTCAGCGTGACCTTCACCAACAAGGCCGCGCGGGAAATGAAAATCCGCGTGTCCCGGATGCTGGGTCAGGTTGTCGAGGGCATGCCATGGATGGGGACCTTCCACTCCATCTGTGTCAAGCTCCTGCGGCGCCACGCAGAACTGGTGGGGCTGAAGTCGAATTTCACGATCCTCGACACGGATGATCAGCTACGCCTGCTCAAGCAATTGGTGGTCGCCTCGGGCATTGATGAAAAGCGCTGGCCTGCGCGCATGCTGCTCAACCTGATTGACGGATGGAAGAACCGCGCGCTGACGCCGGACCGCATTCCCGCGGCGGATGCCGGTGCCTACAACCATCAGGGCCCGCGCCTTTACGCGGAATATCAGGCCCGCCTGAAAGAGCTGAACGCAGTCGATTTCGGCGATCTTTTGCTGCACATGGTCGTGATTTTCCAGACGCATGAGGATGTCTTGGCGCAGTACCAGCGCTGGTTCCGCTACATCCTCGTGGACGAATATCAGGACACGAACGTCGCCCAGTATCTCTGGCTTCGGCTGCTGGCCGCGTCGCATCACAATGTGTGTTGCGTGGGTGACGACGATCAGTCGATCTACGGGTGGCGGGGCGCCGAAGTGGGCAATATCCTGCGGTTCGAAAAGGATTTTCCCGGCGCTCATGTGGTGCGCCTCGAACAGAATTACCGCTCTACGCCGCATATCCTTGCCGCCGCCTCGGGCGTGATTCGCGGCAACAGCAGCCGGTTGGGCAAAGAGCTGTGGACAGAGGCGCGCGAGGGCGAAAAGCTGCGCCTGATCGGCCATTGGGACGGCGAAGAAGAGGCCCGCTGGACCGGCGAAGAGATCGAAGCCATGCAATCCGGCACCCGCGGCATGCGGCCCATCGATCTCGATGAAATGGCGATCCTCGTCCGTGCCTCTCACCAGATGCGCGCCTTCGAGGACCGCTTCCTGACCATCGGAATGCCCTATCGCGTCATCGGAGGCCCGCGCTTTTACGAGCGGATGGAGATCCGCGATGCCATGGCCTATTTCCGTCTCGCAGTTTCGCCTGCCGACGATCTCGCATTCGAGCGGATCGTGAATACGCCCAAACGTGGCTTGGGCGACAAGGCGCAGCAGACCATTCAGATGATTGCGCGCGAGAATGGTGTCTCGCTGCTGGATGGCGCCGCCCTCGCGGTGGAACAGGGCGCGATCAAGGGCAAAGGCGCAAAGGCGCTGGGCCAGTTGGTCGTGGATCTAGCGCGTTGGGGGCGCATCACGGGTGACGACGCGGTCTCTCACATGGAACTGGCAGAGCAGATTCTGGACGAATCCGGCTATACCGCCATGTGGCAGAACGACAAGACGCCGGAGGCGCCGGGGCGTCTGGAGAACCTCAAGGAATTGATCAAGGCGCTGGAAGGCTTTGAAAACCTGCAAGGTTTCCTCGAGCACGTCTCGCTGGTCATGGACAACGAGTCCGGCGGGGACGGCGCAAAGGTGTCGATCATGACGCTGCACGCCGCCAAGGGGCTGGAGTTTCCCGCCGTGTTTCTGCCGGGATGGGAAGACGGGCTCTTTCCGTCGCAACGCGCGATGGACGAGAGCGGCGTGAAGGGGCTCGAGGAAGAGCGCCGCCTCGCTTACGTGGGCATCACTCGGGCCGAAGAGGTCTGCACCATTTCCTTTGCCGGCAACCGGCGCGTCTTTGGACAATGGCAGTCCCAGATGCCGTCCCGTTTCGTGGACGAATTGCCAGAAGAACATGTCGAAGTGCTCACGCCGCCCGGCCTGTATGGCGGCGGGTTCGGCGCTGCGGCAACAACGGCCTCGGGCTCGTCGTTGGAGACCGCAGCGATGGAGGCGAATGTCTACAACTCACCGGGCTGGCGGCGTCTGCAAGCCCGTTCGTCCGAACGTCCGATCAGCCAGCCGCGGGAATCGCGCGCGCAAGTGATTGACCTCGAAGCGGTTTCTGCCTTCTCCGTGGGCGAACGCGTGTTCCATCAGAAGTTCGGATACGGGAATGTGCAGGGCATCGAGGGCGACAAACTCGAAATCGCCTTCGACAAGGCGGGGCTGAAGAAGGTGGTCGCGCGCTTCTTGTGCGCAGCGGACGATATTCCGTTCTGAGGCAGGCCGTTTCAGGGCTGGCCACTCTGACGCGGGGTATATCGACGCCTGTTGCCCGGCAAGCCGCCAGACCGCATCCGGGATACGGACCCTCGCGGGGGTCCAAGAGGCACCGTCTGGGTTTGCGGCAAACCTCTTGAGACAAGACGAAATTTTGTCCGATCCCCAAACGGCCACGGCAGAGGGATGTGTGATCCCACGGGCCCCACATGGAGGCCAAAGCCTCAGGTGATCGGCAAAGGCGCATCCCGCTTGGGCTGGTCCATCACGATCTGCGAATGAACCCGCGCCACGACCGGATGCGCCAGCAGCACCTCATGGATCAGCCGGTTCAGGCTGGAGAGATCGGCGCAATAGACCCGCAGCAGATAGTCGGCCTCGCCGGTCAGCGTCCAGGCAGAGGTGATCTCTGGCCTGACAGTGAGCAAACGGGCGAATTGCGCCCCTTCCTCGGCCCCGTGCCGCGCCAGTTGAACCTGCACAAAGGCTTGAACATCCAACCCAACGCGGGCCGGATCGAGATGCGCGCGATAGCCCCGAATGAGGCCACTCTCTTCGAGGCGCTGCCGCCGCCGCCCGGCCTGACTGGCAGACAAGTTGAGCGCCTCTCCCAGCATCTGTGCGGTGGCCTGCCCGTCGCTTTGCAGAACCTGCAGCAGGGCAATATCCGTCGGGTCGAGATCGGTGCGGGGCATGCGCGCCTTCCTTTCCAAAAACGCGGAATCACCGCGAATTTAGCCTATCGCCCCTCAAGGATGCGCACAATCTGCATGGGCTCACAGCTATACTCGGCCCAGACAACCCCCACACAAGGAGCGCGCAAGATGGGTCCCTTTCCGCATGATGCCCCGCAATCGACCATCACCGAGGCCAATCCCGCTGGCACGGACGGATTTGAATTCGTGGAATTCGCGCATCCCGAGCCAGAGGAACTGCGCGCCCTGTTCCGCAAGATGGGCTATGTGCATGTCGCCAATCACAAGACACGCCAGGTCGAGCTTTGGCAGCAGGGCGACATCACCTATGTGCTGAACGCTGACCCCGACAGTTTTGCCGTGCGCTTTGCTGCAGACCATGGCCCCTGCGCGCCTGCGATGGCATGGCGCGTGGCCGACGCCCAACATGCGCTTGAGCATGCTGTCAAGAACGGCGCAGAACCCTATGACGCGGCGGACAAAACTGTCGATTGGCCCGCGATCAAGGGCATCGGTGGCTCGCTGATCTATTTCACGGATCAGTATTACGACACCTCGCCCTACAATGCAGAATTCAACTGGATCGCCCAATCGAAGCCGCGCGGTGTCGGATTTTACTACCTCGATCACCTGACCCACAACGTGTTCAAGGGCAACATGGACCTGTGGTTCCGGTTTTACGGCGATCTCTTCAACTTCCGCGAGATCCGGTTTTTCGACATCGAAGGCAAGTTCACCGGCCTTCTGAGCCGCGCGCTGACCTCCCCCTGTGGGCGCATCCGCATCCCGATCAACGAAGATCGCGGAGAGACGGGCCAGATCGTGGCCTACCTCAAGAAATACAAGGGTGAGGGCATCCAGCACATCGCCGTGGGCGCGCATGACATTTACAACGCCACGGATCAGATCGCCGATCGTGGTCTGAAATTCATGCCCGGCCCGCCCAAAAGCTACTACGACATGTCGTTCGACCGGGTGAAGGCGCACTCGGAACCGCTTGATCGCATGGCAAAACACGGGATCCTGATCGATGGCGAAGGGGTCGTGGACGGCGGCGAAACCCGCATTCTTCTGCAGATCTTTTCCAAGACGGTGATCGGCCCGATCTTCTTCGAATTCATCCAGCGCAAGGGGGATGACGGCTTTGGGGAGGGCAACTTCAAGGCGCTGTTCGAATCGATCGAGCGGGAGCAGATCGCCAATGGAGAGTTGGACGCCGCGGAATAGGCGCCCTTCTGGTTTGAGAACCGGCGCCCTGTCACGACAAAGCCCCGGCGCTCAGGCACCGGGGCATTTCTCTATCCACAAGGGATTTCGCCAGCTCCGGGCTTGGCCCTAGCCGCGGGGCATTTTCAACGTCACGTTGCGGCCGCGCTTGGTGTAGCGCAGGTCGTCCTCGCCAATGGCATCCACCCGACCGCTGTCCAATTCATCGCCGACCTTGACCTTCAGGTATTTGCCGCTGGCCAAACGCACGAGGGCGCGCCGGTTGGCAGGGGTGCCGTAGACGCCGATCAGGCTGATCTTGTTGAGGTTAATGGCGTTTCGCACGGTAGCGGCCTGCGCCACGCTGGTTGCGGATGGCAGCGATGGCTGGATCGCTTGCGGCGCCACGGCCGCGGTCTGGATCGGTTGGGTCGGGCGCTCCGCTTCGGTGCGTTCCACGATGGAGGCCATGTCGCGAGGGCGGCCCACGGGCACCAGAGAATCGCGCACCGCCAGTGATGTGGCCCGGGCGTCAGGCTGTTCGGCGATGGCCTCTTCCTGCGCCGTGAGCGGGCGCACCTCCGGGCGGAACGCCTCCAGTTCCTGCCGGGAGATGCCGCGCAGGGTCGCGCGCTCGCGCTGTTCGATGATGTCGACTGGTCGTGCAAGTGGACGAAAGGTGGAGAGCGGATCGACCGCAACGGGACCGGCTTCCGGCGCGTCGGGCGCTGCAACGGCACCGCGCAGCGGGGGCACCACGGGCGGCAGACCAGCGTAGACACGCAGCCCATCCGGGGTCAGCGCCCCTTCCGGTGTGGCCCGCACAACTCCGCGTTCGTCGATGTCAAAGGTCAGCCCTGCGGGCGGTGGCAGTCCCGGCTCATATAGCGGCGGTTCCTGCGACATGGCGGTGGGATCGGGCAGGGCAACAGCGTCAAAGATCTGGATGCCCGGGTCGATCGAGGCCACGTAGATCTGGTCCACCGCGTCGATGGGCGGGGTGCGGGGCGCACCCGGCGCACGCAGCCAGTAACCGGTGGCGGCATAAGTGGCGGCGGCTTCTTCCGGGGTCAGTGCCCGGGGCACGATGGGCACCGAAAGCGCAGGGGCTGCCGGCTGGGCCGCCGAGGGCAGATCGCTTGCCAGCTGATCGGTTTCCAACGCCGCGAGTTGTACGTCATCCGCCTCTTCTGGCTCCGGCGCGGTCAATTCCTGCATGATGGCCGTGGTCACATCCGGCACGACCGGCAGATCCTCTGCTGGAGCCGTTGCGCTCTCGCTGGACGAGGACTGCGGCGCGGGCTCCTCCAGCACGACGGGCGTGCTTTCGATCTCGGGCAGAGAGGCAATGGCCGTCGTGGGCGCGTCACTGCGGAAGAACCGCGCCAATCCGTCCTCGAGGAACACCGAGGCCCAGGCCGCGACACCCGCAAGGAACAGCAGCAGCGCCGAGGTCAGCATCAGGCCAAGAAAGCGCGGTTTGCCCCCGACGCGCTGTTGCTGGCGCGCGCCAAAGACGGTCATGCGCTCGCGCTCGTCGCGCGGATCGATCCCGGTGTTCAGGGCGCCTTGTGCGGGCACGGCAGGTGTCGTGGCGAGTGCGGCGCCTGCAGCAGCGGTCGCCAGCGCCGCGGATGGCGCGGCCTTGGCAGGTTGGCGCAGCGCAGCGAGACGGGCCAGCGGGTTGCCGCCGCCGCCACTGGTCGTCGCCTCTCGCGCAGCGATGGGGCGGGGCTGGACCGCTGCGCTCTGGTCAGGGGCAGTTGGGGGCAGGGCGTTTCGCGGGGCATCAGAACGGCGGGCGGCCAGTGCGGCCGGTGCGGCCACCGCGCCCGTGCCATCCGGGCCCGGTGCCTTGGGGGCTGCAATTTTCGGGGCGGCTGCGGCGGGTGCCGGAACCGCTGCTGCGCCCACAGGGGGGGCTTTGCGCTTGCGGCGTCCGCCTTTGCGGGCCTTGCCTTTGCCTTCGACAACGGCCGGATCCGGTGTCTGTTCCGGGTCAGGCGCTGTGGCGCGCGCAGCTTTCAGCGACGCCGACTGGGGCGTGGGCGCGGATTTCTCTGCCCCAGGCGTGCTGGCAACAGGGCCGGGTGTCTGGTTGGCGGCATCACGGGAGGGCGCGTCATGCTGGACTGCGGGGTCCGCGACGGGCGGGATGTTTGCCTTGGTTTCGGTGCCTTGGGCTTCTGCGGCTTGGGCTTCCGCGGCTTGGGCTTGTGCGGCCTCGGCAGCTTGCGCGGCTTTGCGCGCCGCGACCGCCCGGCCCAAAGGCACGGCCGCGGGTTTGAGTTGCTCCGGAACCTCGTCGATGTGATCGGAGGTGATTCCTGCGTCACGCGTGGCCATTTCCTTGGCCGCGACGGGGGTAAAACGGGCCTTGATCGGGCCGCGTTTGCGCGCTGTGGGGGCGGTCAGATCCGGTTTGGGGGCGGGCGACAGCGCGGCCTTGCCGCCGTGACCGGCGCGGGATGAGGCAAAGGCCATGGGCGGCGCCGGGGGCGCCTTGCTGTCCTGCGGCTCGGGCGTCGCCTGAGCGGCGGCTTGCTCGGCTTGCTTGGCAAGCTCTGGCGCTGGTTGAGGCTCTGGCTGAGGCTTTGGCAAAGCGGATGACGCGTCAGGCGCTGGCACGATGGCCTGCGGCTCTGCCATATCGGGCGCTGGCGAGGCCACGGGCGGCGGTGATGCCGCCACCAGCGGATCCGATGTGGTCTGCGCCTCCGAGGCCGATGTCTCGGTGTTTGGCGCCTCTTGCTCAGGTGTTTCAACCTGAGAAGTGGCGGGCGCAAAGGGGACGTCCGGTTTGGCTGGTGTTTCAGCAGCAGGCGTCGGCGGGACCGCCGCTTGCGCGGTCACGGGCGTCAGCGCGGCTTCATTTGCCGGCACAACGGAAATCGCCTGTTTCGGGCGGTGCACGGCGCCTCTCCAGCCCTCTGCCTTGCCAAAGAAAACCGCGCCATCAAAGCTGCCCTCTGGCGCGCGCGCCATATGACAAACCGGGGTAAAGCCGTGATCGCGGGCAAAGATCTCTGCCTCGCGCAAAGTCTCATCGGCGACCGCGGCAATCTGCAACTGTCCGTTGCTGCGGACGTGGTCGTGGCTTAGCTCCGCGACGGCGTAGGGCGTTGCCCCATCCAGCGACTGCTTGATCGTTGCCATCCGCGCCGCATCGTCATTGGCGAGGTCGGGCACGTCGAGATAGCGGATCTGCTCGTTGGGCAGCAGCACGGCGACTTCGGCGCCGCGCGGGTCCAGCATTTCCGCGCGATCCCGCATGGCCACCACGGCGGCGTCGAGATCGGGGTGATCGATCGGCACCTCTTCGATCCGGGCCCAGGCAGAGCCCATCCGGCGCAAAAGAGTGATGCCTTCGAAGGACAAGGCGAGTGCGAAATTGGGTACCATGGCGCGGGTCTTATCAGTCCTGCGATGCTCGGGGGAGGGTTTATCCCTTTTGTGAACTGTATACGGCAACTCTTTGCCGAGGAAAAGAAAGACCTGACTTGCACGTTGCACTCACTGTGCCCGTGGCGGAGGGTGGATTCCTTGGTTCGATCGATTTGAGGAAAATTTGATGCGTATTTTCATCGTCTTGTTGCTCGCCTGCCTGGCCTTGCCCGCAGTGGCACAGGATGTGGCAAAAATGACCGTCTCGGGGGAGGCGCGCGTGACCGCGGTGCCGGATCTTGCGCGGGTCTCGCTGGGCGCCGAAGGCGCGGGCGAGACGGCGGTTGCCGCGATGAACGAAACTTCTGTGGCGCTGGAGGCGATACTGGCGCAGTTGAAGGCCCTCGGAGTGGCGGAGGCAGACATCCAGACCCGGGACCTGTCCGTGCGGGAGCGGAGCCGTTGGGATCCCGAGCGCAACCGTGACGTGTTTCTTGGCTACGAGGCGACGAACCTGCTGGAGGTGCGGCTGCGTGACATGAACCTGTTGGGCGAAATCCTGTCCGAAGTGCTGTCCGACGGGGCCAACAGCCTTGGACGGTTGGATTTCGAGATGACGGATCCGGCGCCGCTGCGTGCCGAGGCACGGCGGCAGGCCGTCTCGGATGCGATGGACAAGGCGGCGCTGTTTGCCGGGGCCGCGGGCGTCCGGGTGGGCCGGGTGTTGTCGATCAGCGACAGCGCGCGCCCGCTTGTGGAAGGGCCGCGGACTTTGGCGCTGGAGGCAGCGGTGGTCGCGGAGTCGGCTGCGGATGTTCCCGTGGCCATCGGTGAGGTCAGCGTGCGCGCCGAGGTCACGATGGTCTTTGAAATCCTGCAATAGCCGAAAACGGAGCGCGCGCGGGGTCAACCCCGCGCCACATCCCGGTGCTTTTTTCGGACAGGGACGGGTCCCCGCCCGGCGGTGCTGACGCCATGCGGGCGTCAGCAGATTGGCCTGATCAGACCATGGCCTTGTTCAGCGCCTGGTCAAGATCCGCGGTCAGGTCTGCCGCATCCTCGATCCCGATGGAGATGCGCACAACATTCGGCGCCGCACCCGCCGCGGTCTGTTGTTCCTCCGTCAGCTGCCGGTGCGTCGTCGAGGCCGAGTGGATCACGAGGCTGCGCGTGTCACCGAGGTTGGCCACGTGGGAAAAGATCTCGAGCGCGTCGACAAAGCGCACGCAGGCTTCGTAGCCGCCCTTGAGCGCCACGGTGAACAGCCCCCCCGCGCCTTTGGGGCAGATCTTCTTGACCCGCTTGTTGTAGGGCGAGCTTTTGAGCCCGGCGTAGGTCACGGCCTCGACGGCCTCGTGCTTTTCCAGCCATGTGGCAATCTCGGTCGCGTTCTCCACGTGGCGCGTCATGCGCAGCGAGAGCGTCTCGATTCCCATCAGCGTGTAATGCGCCGCCTGCGGGTTCAGCGTCATGCCAAGGTCGCGCAGCCCCACGGCGATGCCATGGAAGGTGAAGGCGAGGGGGCCGAATGTCTCGTGAAAGGTCATCCCATGGTAGGCCGGTTCCGGGGCCGAGAGCGAGGGGAACTTGTCCGAGGCCGACCAGTCGAACTTGCCCGAATCCACCACGACGCCGCCGGTCACGGTGCCATTGCCGGTCAGGTATTTGGTCATCGAGTGCACGACAAGGGTCGCACCGTGGTCGATGGGGCGGCACAGGTAGGGGGTGGCCGAGGTGTTGTCCACGATCAGCGGCAGCCCGGCCTTGTCGGCAATCTTGGCGATGGCCGGCAGATCGGTGATGTAGCCACCCGGGTTGGCGATGGATTCGCAGAACACCGCGCGGGTGTCTTCGTCAATCGCTGCCGCCACCGCCTCGAGGTCGTCGAAATCGACGAAAGTGGCCGACCAGCCAAACCGCTTGATCGTCTGGCTGAACTGGGTGACCGAGCCGCCATAGAGCCGGGTGGACACCACGATGTTGCGCCCCGGGGCCATGAGCGGGAACAGCGCCATGATCTGGGCCGCGTGGCCGGAGGAGCAGCAGACCGCGCCCACGCCGCCCTCGAGCACCGCAACGCGTTCCTGCAAGGCCGCGACGGTGGGGTTGGTCAGCCGCGAATAGATGTAGCCGACTTCCTGCAGGTTAAAGAGCGCGGCGGCATGTTCGGCGTCACGGAACACGTAGGCGGTGGTCTGGTAGATGGGCACCTGCCGTGCGCCGGTCGCCGGATCGGGCCGTGCGCCTGCGTGGATCT
>JBELMB010000279.1:0-5077 GCA_042088665.1 Sagittula sp. | reverse complement strand
ACGGAACAGACCGTCTACAAGTGGCGGCACCGCGACAGTGTCGAGGATCGCAGCCGCACATGTAGTTGAGCACGCTGCGCGGCGAACGGGGGTTTTCAACCGCCCGAAGAACGTCGGGGCGCTGGCGAAATATCTCGGGGGTCAGTTCAGAGGCGGGCATCCGTCTTTCCTTCTATCGTCCGTCGGGAAGGCGTCTGACCGTTCATTCGCCATTCTCTGATCGCGTGCATTTGTTGCCATTTCGGCGGGCGAGAGAGGTGCTCCCGCCTGCCTTGGTACAGCCCATGGGCCGCCTTGTCGCTGTAAAGTCCGCGTCCGGCTCTTAGTCGTCGAAGCCGGTGAACATGCCGTTGGTGTTGGCCAGGCCTTCGGTCGGGACCGGCTGGATCACGTCCCAATGTTCGACGATCATGCCGCCCTCCATCCGGAACAGGTCGTAAAAGGCGTTGGTCGTGCCGTTCCATTCACCCTCGCTGATGGTCAGGACAAAGTTGCCCTCGCCCAGCACTTTGTGAATCTTGGTGTACTGGAACATGTTGTCCTGTGCGGTCAGCGCCTCGACCGCCTCAACGATCCCGCTCAGGCCGTCCTTGATATAGGGGTTGTGCTGGGCATAGCTCTCGGCGCCGATATAGTCGGTGATCCTGGCCGGGTTCTTGCCCATCAGAACGTCTTCGACCAGCGCCACGGCGAGGGCCTTGTTGGCCTCGGTCTTGTCCAGATCAGTGACTTCGGTCGGGCCGTCGGTTTGGGTTCTGCCGCTTGCGGTCTCGGTAACGAGCGGCTGTAGCGCATCCCAATGCTCGGCGACTTTTCCGTTCTCGTCCACGCGGATGATGTCAAAGGACACCATCTCATCGGCGCCAAACGGGGCTGCATTGCGCCAGATGTTGTGCATGAAGACAAAGTTGCCGTCTTCGAACATGCGGATGTTCTCAGCGGTGGTCCCGGCCTCTGCCAACACCGGCAGAAGCCCGATGAACGGCTCGAGCCCGGTCGGAATGAAGGGGTTGTGCTGGATGTAATCTGCGTTTGCGACCTCGCGCATGGTGTCGGTGTCTCCTTGCAGGACGGCGCCCAGAAACGTGCCGACAATCGGCTTGATGGATGCGGTGTCATCGGCAAAGGCACCGGTGGCAAGTACGGTGGCCGCGGCAGTGGCTGTAAGGGTCTTTTTCATTTGGGTGGTCCTTTCAGGGTGTGGGTGAGGTGGCGGTGGAGGTGCTATGGGCGATCCCGTCAAGCGTTGGCACAGCCCAAGACGCCGAACAAAGCACGGTGCTGAAACAGGTCTGACGAGGTTTCCGCCTTATTCGGCCAGCGCGACGTCGCGGGGGCCGGTGAAGGCGAGCAGGCCGATGCAGGGGACATCGCTGTCGCAGCGGTCGGCATGCACGACGCCGCCTTCGACCAGGGAATAGTCGCCTGGCAGGGTCGAGACCTCGGTGCCATCCGCCTCGATATGCACCCATGTGCCCGCGATGCTGAGCCCCCAGTAATCGTGGGTATGGGTGTGCATGGGCAGCGCGACGCCCGGATCCATCTTGAGCAGCCATGACGCACCAGTGGCGTCCTCGCCCCAAGCCAGTGCCAGTTGCACGCCGGGGATGGGCGCATCGACCCACGCCACGTCCGCGAGGGCGACATGGTGTTCGCCATGGGCGTGGCTCTCGGCGAACGCGGCTGTTGTCAGCAGGGCCGCCGTGGCGGCAGCGATCAGTGTCTTGAACATTGGAAGGTCCTTTTGGGTAGAGAAGTCTCTTAGGTTCGGTGGTTCGGGATCAGGCGTCGGCGCCGCCGAGCACGCCGTCGAGTTGCATCTCCTTGAGGAGCGCGTCCTGTCTCGGCTGCGTGAAGGCGTTCATCTCGTCCACGCCCCATGTGATGCCGACAACCGTCCGGGTGGGGCGCTTGCCGGGCTCGGCATCGGCGAGGGCACGGTAGGCATCGACGACCAGCTGCGGGTCGGGGGCTTCGTCGCTGGCCAGCATGTCGGCAAAGCCTGACACCATGGCCGTGGGCACGTCTTTGAGATCGCCGTAGGTTTCGAGCACGTGGTCCTGCGCGGGGGGCTTGCCAGCGGCAAGCAGGTTCGAGGGAAACGGCCCCGGCTCGACCAGCGCAACGTCGACGCCGAAGGGGGCCAGTTCGTAGCGCAGGCTCTGACTATAGGCCTCGAGCGCGTGCTTCGTCGCGCAATAGGTGCCGAAGAAGGGGACAGATACCCGCCCGGCGATGGAGCTTGTGTTGACGATCAGGCCGCTGCCTGCCGCGCGCATGGACGGCAACACCGCCTGCATGGCGCGGATCGCGCCGAAGTAGTTGGTGTCCATCTGCTCATGGGCCTGCGCGACGCTGTAGGCCTCTGTGATGCCGATATACATGATGCCTGCGTTATTGATCAGGATGTCGACCGGCCCCTCGGCGAGGATGCCGGCGAAACACTCGGCCACCGAGGCGTCGTCGGTGACGTCCATCTCGGCGATGGCGATGCGGGGGGAATAAGCCTCCAGCTCGGCTTTCTTGCCTGCATTGCGGTCCTTGGCATCCCGCATCGTGCCCCAGACCCGGTCCCCGCGGTCGGCAAAGGCACGCACCGCCGCCGCGCCAAAGCCGCTGCTGGCCCCTGTGATCACGATTGTTCTTCCTGACTTTGGCATGAGCGTTTCTCCGGCTTGCATGTCGCGTTACCGACTGGTACGAATATCTGCAGCACCCCGTCAAGGCATAAAATACCGGATGGTACGAAAATGAGCGACAATGATCCCAAACCGGCGCGCGGCAGGCCCAGTACCATGAACGCCGAAAAGGTGCTCGACGTCGCGATGACTGCATATTGGCAGAGCGATCCGGCCGATGTGTCGGTCAACGCGATCTGTCAGATGGCAGGCGTTTCGAAACCGTCTCTCTACCGTACGTTCGGAAACGAGGACGGATTGTCGCGCGCGGTGCTCGACCGATATGCCGAGCAGGTGCTCTCGGAGATGTTTGTGATCCTGCACAGCGGTCGGGGGCTACACGAGACGCTTTCTGCGTTGATCGACTTCGCAAGCGACGATCCCCGCATGGAGACGGGCTGCCTCTTCTACAAGATGCGCGCGGGCAAGCACCGGCTGGGCCCGGACACCCGGGCGCGGGTAGACGAGATCGACGCGACCGCGCAAGACGCCTATGCCGCCTTCCTGCAATCCGGCCTTGATCGCGGTGAGTGGCGGGGCCAACTGCCCGTCGCGGCGGCGGCAAAGTACCTCGGCGAACAGATCGCGCTTGCCATCACCCAACGCGCCTCGGGCGAGGACAGGGCCCGCATCCGCGAGATGCTGACCCTCGCGCTGTCGGTCTTTTCCGGGTCATGACAGGCTCGCTGCTGCCGTTCGTTGATCACCCTCACTCAATGCGGCGGTCGTAGCCCGCAGTGCTGCCTTTCGCCGCGGATGCACAATCTGGAGATGTTCGAACTCACAGTCCGCAAGCACTGCCATTCTCTTTCAATCACTTCGCGCTGATCCGGGACTTGATCACACATAGCCAGCACCAGGATGTGTCCATTCAGCCGATCTATGACAGTATCGTCGGCACTTATGTCAGCGATCGAACATTGCTGATCGGTGATGCCGGAACGGTGACCCGTCCGCACACAGCAACTGGGGCTACAAAGGCATTGGAAGACGCCTTGGCCCTTGAAGACCTCGCGGGACAGGTCGGACAGTGTCACAGCGTCGCTCATTGGCACCTCTGGTACTGCACTTGCGGACGTCCCAGCCATTCTCAATCGGTGCTTCCCAGGCAACGCTACGTCCTTTGAACGCAAGTGATACCAGTATACGTCAAGCTGATCTGCAGCCCGTCGGGCACGTGTCGCGGCGATCCTGACCGACCGTGTTCGAAGTGAGTAAGAGATTTTCCGTGTGTCGTAGTGCTTCAAGAGGTCTGTTGGAACAAGTCTCTCGAAGTAAAAGATGCCGTTCTTGGTGAACGAGAAAGGCACCGAATTGTCATACGCCATGTCCTACACCCGCGCAGTTTCCCAAAGAAACTGAGAGAGAACAACGGGTTGTAACTTGAAGTGGTGCCCGGGGGCGGAACTAATGTGGCACAAAAGTTTATTATTTTTAATGAGTAAGGTCGAGGGTCCAAAACTGGGCCACCTTTCCGGCCACCTGAAACCGTTGAGCTGTGGCAAGTATGGCTGTGCGAATAGACCCACCCTTCAGCAACGACCTGAGGTTCCGAAGAAAAAAAAATTTTCAGGCTGGTTGGGTGTCTTAAAAAGTCGATAGTTTTTGAAATCCTCCCCGAGTGGCATCGCACATCAAAAAAAGAAAAAAGCAGGCGCGCGTACGCCTGCTTTTGTTTCAGAGGTCATCAAACAGTGACATCTGTTTGGGTTTGCCGTCATCGACTGCCGCCAGCCATGACAATGTGTACGCCACCGGGCCACCGGCTTCCTCGAACACCTGGGCGTTGAGGAAATGCGAACGATAGCCGGTTTCCGAAATTGGATGCGGCTTGCGATCCGGCGAAAGGATCTCGAGGTGAGCCGTGTCTTGCCCCATCCATGAAGCACAATACCGAACTGTAAGCACTTGGGCGCGCCAGTCGATCTCATGCTCAACAAATTCGGGTTCGCTTCGGTCCGGTTGTGGCGGCTCCTCTTCTGGTGGGGCAGGGGGGCTCGGCATTTCGACGTGGTCCGCCGCTTTTCGAGCCTTGAGCTTCGCGTCCCAGAAACCCAGGTAGTGCTGGGGTGTGCACCAGGTCTCGCGGGTCTCCAGCGTCAGCGTATTGCCGACGACGATTTGCGCTGGGACATTCCAGAGTGTCAGCTGCACAAAGCACATGAGCGCCGCCGTGCGATCTACATCGATGCACTGCACCCAGATCCGGGTGGCCGGATCGTGTCCGACCTGGATCAGCACTTTGACCAAGGCCAAGACCATGCCTCCGGCACCACAGGCCGGTTCCTGCAGGGTGATGAATGGTTTTGTGTCGAGGTGAGACAACACGTCACCAAAGGTCAGTCGAGCCATCATCTCGGACAGCGGGGCAGGGGTGAAATACTGGCCTTTGTCTTTCT
>JBELMB010000063.1:0-26206 GCA_042088665.1 Sagittula sp. | reverse complement strand
ACGGGTCCGGCTGTGTCACGCACATCCGTGGCACTGTCCGGGACAGGCCGCACCCGCTCGTCGCAAAGACGCCGCTTGCAGCGTCCCGCATGATCCCCTACATGACCGCAAACCGCTCTTTGGTGAAGGCTCTATGGAAAACGTCGTACTTATCGTCCACCTTCTTCTCGCCCTCGGTCTGATCGGGGTCGTGCTCTTGCAGCGCAGCGAGGGCGGTGGCCTCGGCATGGGCGGCGGAGGCGGCCCGGCAGGCCAACGCGCGTCGATCACCCCGCTGGCCAAAGTGACCTGGGTGTTGGCAGCGGCCTTCATCTGCACGTCTATCACCCTGACTGTCTTTGCCGCTCAGAATGCCGCGGGCAGCTCGATCCTCGACCGTCTTGGCGGCGGGTCCGGAGCCGCAGCCGTGCAAGAAGACACCACAACACCGGGGTCCGATCTGGATATTGACGGCCTTCTGCCGCCACCAACCGCGGATGGGGCCACCGACGCACCACTGGTCCCGCGCGCCGACTAAACTGGCGAAGCGGCCCCGCAACAGACACGGAAAGGCGGCCAACAGCCGCCTTTTTCATGCGCGACATGGTGATGTCCGCGCGCAGAAGCCTGACGCGCAGCCCGGCCACGCGAGCCACAGTATCAGCCCGGGAAACCACGGCAGACAGCCCTCCCGACCGGCGTTCCCGGCAGCAGCCAAGTCGCCACAAGGCTGTCGACCCACCCTACAAATTCTGGCGTTTGCGCCACGGTCGGCCCGCAGCATCTTGGGCCTCGCTGGACAAATCCGCCCGAATCCTCTATGGCTTTAATCCCGTGTTGCAGCTGGTGCCGGGTCAGGTACAAGCCGCCTCAAACCACTCCCGGGGTCGGCCCCGGGCAAACAAATATACAGGCAAATACACGGGGTTGCCCAGATGGCGCGATTTATATTCATCACCGGCGGTGTGGTCTCTTCGCTTGGCAAGGGACTGGCCTCGGCGGCCTTGGGCGCGCTGTTGCAGGCGCGCGGCTTTTCTGTCCGCCTGCGCAAGCTGGACCCATATTTGAACGTCGATCCGGGCACCATGTCGCCCTTTGAGCACGGCGAGGTTTTTGTCACTGATGATGGTGCAGAAACCGATCTGGACCTCGGTCATTACGAACGGTTCACCGGCGTGCCCGCGCGGCGCACCGACTCCGTCTCATCCGGCCGGATCTACACCAATGTCCTCGAAAAGGAACGCCGCGGCGACTACCTCGGCAAGACCATTCAGGTGATCCCGCACGTCACCAACGAGATCAAGGATTTCATCCGCATTGGCGAGGACGAGGTCGATTTCATGCTTTGCGAGATCGGCGGCACCGTCGGCGACATCGAAGGCCTGCCGTTTTTCGAGGCCATCCGCCAGTTCAGTCAGGACAAACCCCGTGGTCAGTGCATCTTCATGCATCTCACGCTGCTGCCCTACATCAAGGCCTCGGGCGAGCTGAAAACCAAGCCGACGCAGCACTCCGTCAAGGAACTGCGCTCCATCGGCATCACCCCGGACATCCTCGTGTGCCGCTCCGAAGGGCCGATCCCGCAGAAAGAGCGCGAGAAACTGGCGTTGTTCTGCAACGTCCGCCCCGACGCGGTGATCGCCGCGCAGGACCTCGCCTCGATCTACGAGGCGCCGCTCGCCTATCACCGCGAGGGCATGGACCAGGCCGTGCTGGACGCTTTCCAGATCACGCCCGCCCCGCGCCCGCAGCTGGCGAAATGGGACGACGTGAACGAACGCATTTCCGGCCCCGAGGGCGAGGTCGCCGTTGCGATCGTCGGCAAATACACCCAGCTTGAGGATGCCTATAAATCCATCGCCGAGGCGCTGACCCATGGCGGTCTGGCCAACCGGGTGAAGGTCTCGATCGAATGGGTCGATGCAGAGTTGTTCGAACGCGAGGACGCCGCCCCCCACCTTGAGAAATACAACGCCATCCTTGTGCCCGGCGGCTTTGGAGAGCGCGGCACCGAGGGCAAGATCAAGGCCGCGCAATTCGCGCGCGAGCACAAGATCCCCTACCTCGGGATTTGCCTCGGCATGCAGATGGCGGTGATCGAAGCCGCCCGAAACATCGCCGGAATGGCCCGCGCCGGTTCCGAGGAATTTGACCACGAAGCAGGCGAAAAGCGTTTCGAGCCCGTGGTTTACCACCTCAAGGAATGGATTCAGGGCAACGAGAAGGTCAACCGCCGCCCCGATGACGCCAAGGGCGGGACGATGCGTTTGGGGGCCTATGACGCGGTCCTCTCCGAAGGCTCCCGCGTGGCAGAGGTCTACGGTCGCACAACCATCGACGAGCGCCACCGCCACCGTTACGAAGTGGACATCAAATACCGCGAAAAGCTGGAGGCGGCAGGTTTGCGGTTCTCCGGCATGAGCCCCGACGGCCGCTTGCCGGAAATCGTCGAATGGCCGGACCACCCATGGTTCATCGGCGTGCAGTTCCACCCGGAGCTGAAATCAAAGCCCTTTGCTCCGCATCCCCTTTTCCGCGATTTCGTGCGCGCCGCAAAAGAAGTGTCACGACTGGTCTGACCTCTGCAACCGTCTGAGTTTTCACGCTTTTCGACTGCAAACCCGAGGCCAGAATGCGCAGCCTTTCTGGCACTGGCTGGGTCAGGCCTGATCCCGTATGCGTCGAAAAATGCGACGGGTTTGTCGTCTGTCGCAACTCGAAAGACCCTCGGAACACGAGGCCGTTCGAGACGCACAGAGTGCCCGTGCAGTCAACAGCACAGGTTCGACTCATGTTTGGGTGAAGACCACCCAGCTTGAAAGAACAGGATTTTCCCCATGGCAGTTGCGGGAATCAATCCCGCACTTCGGTGTTTCCACAGCGTTGGAACAGGTCGCGCAGTGGTGGTCGGCCAAGGCTTCGCGCGCGGCCGCCGTGACAACCTTGGCGCATCGACGAAAGGCGTCCGCCCGTCCCCCCCTGCAATCTGTCTGCCAATGACCAAGCCCCTGAACGCGGCCATTTCCCTTTGATCTTCGCGCCCCAGCCTTAACTTTCCCCAGAGTTTGGCTAACTTGCTTCTGACCATGCACGAAAGTCCCGGAATGCTGCGCTATCTGCCCGCTACGCTCTTGATCCTGCTGGCCCTGCTGACGGTGCCCTTTGTCTGGCATGCGGGCGTTCGTCCCCTGAACGCCCTTTTTGGTGCAGAAGAGGCCCTTGGTCGACTGAGCCATACCGATGACCTATTGGCCACGCTTTCGGTGTTTGGCCACATGCTGCCCGGTGCTCTGATCACCTTTGCCGTACCTTTGCAGATCATTCCGCAGCTGCGCAGAAACTGGCCGCAACTGCATCGCACATCCGGCTACGTACTGGCCGTCTCGGCGGCGCTGACGGCGACCATGGGGCTTTTCTACATCATCCGGCAAGGCACAGTTGGCGGCGCCTGGATGTCTGTCTGGTTCGGCCTCTATGGCAGCCTTATGCTTGGTTCAGCCACCCTTACGGTGCATTTCGCGCGAAAAAGACTGTTTCAACGGCACCGCCGCTGGGCGCTGCGCTTGCTGGTCCTCGCCATTGCCTCATACCTCTACCGCGTCCACTACGGGATCAACTTCATGAGCACCGGCGGCGCAGGCGTTGACGACTTCCGGGGCTGGTTCGACCGATTGACGGTCTGGGCCTTCTACCTGCCCTACCTCGCCGCGCTGGAAGTCTGGTTCCTGTGGGAGCGGTTTCGCGGGGTTGACAGACCAGTGACGAACCCAGCGGACAGCTGACGCAAGGTCAGTCGCTGTCCAAAATCAATCTGTGCCAAAAACGGCCGATATCGGTGAAAAACTCCGACGACTAGACTTTGTGCCGAAACTTCCCGAAATCCTGCCAGTACGCCCATGGCGTTCGCAGGAGACAGTGAGCAATATGTACCAAATGGCGCGTGTTTTGCACCAATTGCCCGTTATCGCGCAGCAAACACCCCGGCCAAAACCAAGCTTGCCCCCTGTTGCGCCCCGGCGTACGCAGCTTTCATGCTTTCTTACCAACATGCTTTCCACGCCGGGAACCTTGCGGATGTGCACAAGCACACGGCCCTCGCCTGGTGTCTGTCTTACCTCACGCGCAAACCCAAGCCGCTCAGCTATATCGAGACGCACGCGGGCCGCGGGTTGTATGACCTGAGCGACGCTGCCGCGCAAAAAACCGGCGAGGCCGCCGCCGGGGTCGAGGCACATGCCGACCGGTTGCCGCCAGACCACCCCTATGGTGCGGTCCTTGCCCAGACCCGTCAAACCCACGGCCCCCGCGCTTATCCCGGCTCTCCGCTCATCGCGCAAACCCTGTTGCGCGATGAGGACCGCTTGTCCCTCGCAGAACTGCATCCGCAGGAGCACGCAGCCCTGCGCAGCGCCTTGCGTGCTCCAAACACCCAAGTTTATCAACAAGATGGCTTTGCGCTTGCGCAGTCGCTCACACCGCCCGAACCGCGCCGGGGCCTGATGCTGATCGACCCGAGCTGGGAGATCAAGACCGATTATGACACCCTGCCGCGGTTCCTCGCCACGGTGACGCGCAAATGGCCTGTTGGCGTGATCCTGCTGTGGTATCCGGTGCTGCGCGACGCCACGCACGGCGCCATGATCGCCCAGTTGCAAGCGCAGCATCCCGAAGCCCTCACCGACGAAGTGGGTTTCCCCCCCTCGCGACCCGGGCACCGCATGGTCGGCTCTGGGCTCTTTGTCATCAACCCACCATGGGGATTGGAGGCACATCAGGCCCGGATGCGCGCGCTCTTCGA
Organism: Sagittula sp.; assembly: GCA_042088665.1. Taxonomy (GTDB): domain Bacteria; phylum Pseudomonadota; class Alphaproteobacteria; order Rhodobacterales; family Rhodobacteraceae; genus JBELMB01. The sequence continues at coordinate 21,429 of JBELMB010000063.1, read as the reverse complement.
CTGAGGCTGCCCCTTTTGCAACGCATGTGTTAACGACAAAGGTGCATTCCGGGCCTCTCAAAAGAGCCTTTCCAACCGGTCCGATCTGCGCCAAGTATTTGTTTTATCACGCAGTCTGCTGCAGGGCCACCGCCCGAGGCACCGAAATGAGACCTGCCATGTTCGAACACCTCACCGCTCTGTTCAAATCAAAGCCCCCAGCGCGGGCCCCCTTGCCTGAAATGGACGCGGTCTACGCAATGGGCACGCTTCTGGTGCGCATCGCCATGGCAGACCGCGCTTATCTCTTTGAGGAAATTGAACAAATCGACCGCATCCTCGCCTCGTGGAACGATCTCAACCCGATCGAGGCCGCCAAGATGCGGGCCACCTGCGAACGGCTGGCCCAGACCGTCGCGGAGGACGCCGATCTGGCGGATGTGATTCGCGACCACGTGGATTACGCGCACCGCCTTGACGCGGTACAGGCCCTCTGGAAGGTGGCGCTTGCCGATGGCATCACCGACGAGCGCGAAGCCGCCCTCGTCGATCTTGTCGAGACCCACCTGGGCGTCACGCGCGACGATTCCGAGGCGGCCCGCGCCGCGGTTGTCATCCCCTGAACGCGCAAGCGTTTGTTCTTTGCCCACAGGCCCCCTATATCGCAGGCTATGTTTGCAGACCTTCTCTCCCGCCTGACGGCCCCGCAACCTGCGCCCCTGCCCGACACCGACGCGCGTCTTGCGCTGACCGCCCTCCTTGTGCGGGTGGCCCGCACCGACGGCCATTTCGACAGCGAGGAACGGCAGCGCATCGACCAGATCCTGACCGCACGTTACAAGCTCAGCCCGGGGGAAACCACGGAGCTGCGCAGCAAGGCCGAAGTGCTGGAGGCAGAGGCACCCGACACGGTGCGCTTTACCCGCGCGATCAAGGACGCGGTGCCCTTTGAGGAACGCATGGCCGTGATCGAGGCGCTGTGGCAAGTGGTGCTGGCCGACGGCAAACGCGAAGCCGAAGAAGATGCGCTTTTGCGGCTGGTGTCCAACTTGTTGGGGATCTCGGACCGCGACAGCGCGTTGGCCCGTCAACGCGTTGAAAAGCGGGGATGATCGCGGCTCTGCCGATGTACGACCTGCCTTGGCTTCGGGCCGAGACGGACCAGTTCTGGCAAGAGATCGTGACGAGGTTGCCCGATGCGCCAGATGCGTTGACCCGCGATGGGGATCTCTGGGACATCTGGCAATCCCCTGAACTTTTGTTGGCACAGACCTGCGGGCTGCCCTACCGGGCCAGTCTGCGGGATAGGGTTCGGCTCGTGGCGACGCCGGTGCATGACTTGCCCGACTGCCCGCCCGGAATGTACTTCAGCCAGTTCCTGCGCCGAAAGGGCGACACCCGTGGCCTGCTTGCGCTGACAGGTGGCGTGATGGCGGTCAACGAGGGGCTCTCACAGTCCGGATGGGCCGCGCCGCTCGCGCATATGACCAAGGCGGGCATCGCCCCGCGCGCCGTGCAGTTCACCGGCGCGCATTTTGCCTCCATGGCGGCCGTTGCCACAGGAAAGGCCGATTTTGCGGCCGTAGATGCCGTGACCTTGCAATTGGTGGCCCAAGGCGCCCCCGACCTCCTTGCCGCGTTGAACATCTTTGACCGCACAACGCCCACCCCTGCCCTGCCCTATATCTCCGCACTGCAAACCGACCCTGCACCGCTTTTTGCGGCGCTCGACGGCGCGCTGGCGGCCCTGCCTGCACAAACGCGCAAGCGGCTTGGCCTTTGCGGTGTCACACAGGTTGCGGCAGAGGCCTATCTCGCGCTGCCTATCCCATCGCCGCCACCGGGCTGACGCGACGTTTGGCACGCGATAACCGCAACGCCCCTCTTGCCAAGCTTCGCGGATTGCGCCTTGATAGCCGTCATCCTGACCACTTGAGGCCGGACGTGTCAGACTCACTCGTCATCGAAATCCGCAACCTGCACAAGGCCTATGGCGCGTTGGAGGTGCTCAAGGGCGTCGATATCAGCGCCGCGCGGGGCGATGTGGTCTCGCTTATCGGATCGTCCGGATCGGGCAAATCCACGCTTTTGCGCTGCTGCAACCTTTTGGAAGACAGCCAGCAAGGCGACATCCTGTTCAAGGGAGAACCTGTGCGCTGGAAAGGCGCGGGCGCGGCGCGGCGCTCTGCCGACGCGGCGCAGGTGCTGCGGATCCGGACCAATCTGTCCATGGTGTTTCAGCAGTTCAACCTTTGGGCGCATATGACCATCCTGCAAAACGTGATGGAAGCGCCCGTGACGGTCCTCGGGCGCCCCCGGGACGAGGTCGAGGCCGCCGCGCGCGGCTATCTCGACAAAGTCGGGATCGGCGACAAATGCGACGCCTATCCCGCGCAGCTCTCCGGTGGTCAGCAGCAGCGCGCGGCCATCGCGCGTGCGCTGTGCATGGAACCCGAGGCGCTGCTTTTCGACGAACCGACAAGCGCGCTGGACCCCGAGCTTGAACAGGAAGTTATCAAGGTGATCAAGGCTTTGGCCGAAGAAGGTCGGACCATGTTGATCGTCACCCACGACATGAGGATGGCCCGCGACGTGAGCGACACGGTCGTGTTCCTGCATCAGGGCCTCGTCGAGGAACAGGGCCCGCCAGAGCGCCTCTTTGGCGCGCCGAAATCGGAGCGGCTTCAGGGCTTTCTGAAGTCAACCGTACAAGCGTGAGGCGGCGCTGCCCGTCTTGCAATGAATTGGGCGCGACGACCGCCCGAAAACAAGGGAGAAACATATGAACACCTTCTCGATCGGAGCGACGACCGTTGCCCTTTTGATTGGCACGGCCTTGTCCGGGGCCGCATGGGCAGACGGACATTCCGTCGTGCGCATGGGCACGGAGGGCGCCTATGCCCCGTATAACTTCATCAACGATGCCGGTGAAGTGGACGGGTTCGAGCGCGAATTGGGCGACGAGCTTTGCGCCCGCGCCGAGCTGACCTGCGAATGGGTGACCAACGAATGGGATTCAATCATCCCCAATCTCGTGTCGGGCAACTACGACACCATCATCGCGGGCATGTCGATCACCGATGAGCGCGACGAAGTGATTGATTTCACTCAGCGTTACACGCAGCCTGACCCCTCTGCCTTCCTCGCCATGGAAGGCACGGAGATCGACCTTGAAGGCGGTGTCTTTGCGGCGCAGTCCAACACGATCCAGGCCTCTTTCATCGCTGAAACCGGCGCGACCCTGCTGGAATTCGCAACCCCGGATGAGACCATCGCAGCCGTGCGCAGCGGTGAAGTGGACGCGGTCCTTGCCGACAAGGCCTATCTGAGCCCCGTGGCCGACGAAGACGCGGAACTGGCGCTGGTGGGTGAAAGCGTTCTGATCGGCGGCGGTGTTGGCATGGGCCTGCGCGAAAGCGACGGCGCGTTGCGCGAAAAGTTTGACGCGGCCATCCAGTCGATGAAAGACGACGGCTCGCTCAACGCGCTCATCGAAAAGTGGGAAATCGGCGAGACGTTCTAAACCCGCGCCGGGCCGTGCGCCGGGACAGGTTGAGATCAGTCTGACCAAAATGACACCCGCAGGAGACCGCCCATCACGGCACGTCTCTTTCGCGCGATGCGAGGTGTCGAAACCGTTTGGCCGTTGAACGGGCTCCGGTGGCGGGGCCCGTTTTTTCGTAAGTTGCGCCTTCAGCGGGCGTTGCCCCGGGTCCGACTGCGGCGAGGGCTTGTGCCGGCACAGGATCGCCTCGGTCAGGCGGGCTCCGCAAACCGGTCGGGCCGATACGGGGCCAACCAGCGCGTGCTGTCGTTGCTCGGCCCCTGAAGCACTTCTGTTGCCAGAAGCTCCCCCACCAGCGCGCCCAGCGTGATGCCGGAATGCATGACCGCGACGGTCAGCCCCTCGGCCGCTTGGCCCAGAACCGGCAAGCCATCCACCGGAAAAGGCCTGTAAGCCATGCGCGTCTCGGCAATCTGGAGCGGCACGTCGGGAAAAACCGCCTGAAGGCGCGCCATCGCCGCGCTGATCGCCTCCTCAACGGTGGAGAGCACCCGTTCAGCGCTGTCCCCCTGATGCCCAACGGTGGCCGGCATCAACAGGCTGCCATCGGGAAGCTGCCGGATCTCGCCCTCCGGACTGACGAGAATCGGCGAGAGAAAAGGGTCCAGCGGCGCGGTGCGCAACACCAAGGCAGGCCGCGGGACCAGCGGCAGCGCGATCCCAAGCGGCGCCAGAAGGCGCTCTGTCTGGACGCCAGCGCAGAGCACAACCGCATCCCCGGTGAGCGTGCCCAGATCCGTAGCCACCCCGGTGATACGCCCGCCCTGCGCCTGCAGGGCCGTGACGGGCACACCGGACACGATCCGCGCGCCCTGCGCCACCGCCGCCTGCAGCAAGATCTGCGTCACAGTCCCGGACTCGGCGGCCATCTCTTCGGGATACCACAGGCCGCGTTCCGGCACCGGCCCCACCGCCGGGGCCAGCGCGGCAAAACGCGCGGCGTCCACTGCCTCGACCGCATAGCCGCGTTCCGTCAGGTTGAAACGTTCGGCGTCCAGCGCATCGCCTTCCAGCTCCCAACTGAGCGCGCCCGAACGCACCACCGGCAGCGGCAGATCCGCCATGAGACGGTGCCACGCGGACATGCCTTCGCAACGCAGGGCCAGATGGTGGTCATCGAGATAGTAACTGGCGTTGATCCAGCCAAAAGAGGCCGGTGTCGCCGCCCCGCCAGCGCCCTGCGCGTCGATCACCACGACCTCTGCCCCGGCAGATTGCAGCCGAAAGGCCGCCTGCGCGCCCAACATGCCCGCACCGACCACGATCACCCTCTGCCCAGCCATTCACCTCTCCCTTTTTGCTCCAGCAGGATGACCGCCCCAGTGGCCCAAGACAAGGCGCCCTGCCCCTGCGCGCCTCCGCCTCAAGACCGCCCCAACCGCCGAAATGACGCGCAGTCGGGACCGCGAGGCAACACTGTCGTTTGGTCCTGACCGGTTCGCATTGACAGCGCAGGGTGCATTGGCTTCTCTGACCGGAACGAGCGGAAACCGATGTTCAACTTTTGCGCAGATCCTGACACTGTTTCCAGCCTGTCCTGGCTGGCATGTTACATGACCACGCCAAAGCATATGGCGCTTTACTGGTCGGTGGGCACGGTGCTTTTGCTGTTGGCAATCACCGCCCCAACTGCGCTGGCCTTCGGGTTTGCCGGGGCATCGGCGGCGCGAGCGCCGTTTTTGCCCGTCAACCTGCTCGGACGCGGCTATATCGCCATCGTGCGCGGTGTGCCGGACATCGCCTTTTTCCTGTTCTTCGTGATCGCGCTGGACCAGTTCTTTGAATGGCTGAGACACAGCGTGAAATGCCCCGGATGGGAGCAGCCCATCCGGCAGGGCAATGATTTTGTCGTCTGCCCGGAGGCAAAGCTGCCTCTGGGCACCGCGGAGCAATGGGTGCATGAGACCTATGGCTTTTTCCTTGCGGTGCTCACCTTTGCCATCGTTTTCGGCGCTTTTGCAGCAAACGTCCTTTTTGGTGCCATGACGGCCGTCCCGCGCGCGCAACTGGAGACCGCCGAAGCCTACGGCATGAGCCGGCGACAGTGTTTCTGGCGGATCCTCGTGCCACAGATGTGGGTCTATGCCCTGCCCGGCCTGTCAAACCTGTGGATGGTCCTGATCAAGGCGACGCCGCTTTTGTTCCTGCTGGGGGTCGAGGACATCGTCTATTGGGCGCGCGAGTTGGGTGGCGCAAAATCCGCGCGCTTTACCGACTATCCGCATGGGGACTGGCGGATGTGGTACTTCCTTGGTCTGCTGGTGTTTTACCTGCTGTTCACCTGGGTGTCCGAAAAGGTGCTGGCGCGGGTCATGGCCCGGCTGACACGGGGTCAGGCCACCGTGGCGGGCGAAGCGCAAAGGAAAGCGGCATGAGCTGTTGGGAGACAATCGGCTTTTATGCGCTGCGCTCGATTGGCATCGGCGAGCGGTTGTTGCCGAGAGAGGATTTTACGCTCTGCCAACAGTTTACACTGATCGGTTCGGGGATGATCCTGAACGTCTATTTCGGCATTGTCGCACTGATCTGCGGATTCTTTCTGGCCACGGCGGTGGCGCTGGGGAAGGCCTCTGGCAACCCGGCGCTGCGCAAACCTTCGGAATGGTTCATCTTTGTCTTCCGGGGCAGCCCGCTGTTCATCCAGTTCTTCTTTGCCTATTTCGCATTCCTGAGCCTCAAGCAGATCTCACCCATGTTCAACGCGCTCAGTTCTGCGTGGCTTGGCGCGCTGATCGTCCTGTTCCTGAACACCGCCGCCTATGCCGGAGAGATCTTTTACGGCGCGCTGCAATCCGTGCCAAAGGGCGATATGGAGGCCGCGGATGCCTATGGGTTCACCGGCTGGAAACGGTTCCGCAAGATCACGTGGCCCACGATGTTGCGGTTGGCCTGGCCTGCATACACAAACGAAGCCATATTCCTCTTTCATGCCACGACGCTGGTTTTTCTAAGCGGCTTTCCCGCCCGGCAGCAAAAGGGCGACGCGCTATATTATGCGACGTATTTCGCCGACAAAACCTTCAACCCATTTGTGCCCTATCCCATTCTCGCGGGTTACTTCATCCTTGTAACGCTTGTGATCATCGGCGTCTTCGGCCTGATCAATCGCAAGCTAAACAGGCACTTGGGCAGTGGCGCGCCCAAAAGGCCCGCGTTTGCGCGGACATTGATCAGATAGCGGCACGGCGGCTTTTCAACCCGTGTCTATTTGATCCCGGTTCGTTGCCATCTCCGCCTCAGGGGAATGTTTTGAGCAAGAACGCCGGGCGCCTGACGTATCTATGTCGTGAGCAGCACACGACATCAAAAAGGTCGGTCATGATTACTTTCGTCACAATATACGCGTTACAATTGTCCCTCGTCGTCGGGGGCTACATCCTCGTCTGCAGCTCCCTGCGCTACCAGAATCTGCCGCGCCATCAACGGCGTTGGTTGGTCTGTGCGGTGATGGCCGGGGTTCTTCTGCCGTTCGAGTTCCTCTCGACGGTGTATCTTTGGTCACTCTGACGAAGGGCAAGCCGCGGAGAGACAGCAAAGCCTTGCCAATCGAACAGGCTCGTGTCACTGAATTTGATCAAATTCAGTGACCGATGAGGTTCCGATGTCTGCCCCCAGCGCCGAATGGCTGCATGAGCACCCTGAAATCCGCACCATCCGCGCCGCCGCCTGTGATCTGAACGGCGTCGCCCGCGGCAAACGCATGCCGATCCCTTCGGCAATCAAACTGCTGGACAGTGGCACACGCTTTCCCTTTTCCGCGCTCAGCGTGGACATCTGGGGGGAGGACATTGTCGGCAGCCCCCTTGTCTTTGACTCCGGCGATCGGGACGCGACACTGTTTCCAACGGACCGGGGCTTTGTGCCCATGCCATGGCTGGAAGCGCCCTCTGCGCTGCTGCCGATCTGGATGTTCCACGAGGACGGACGCCCCTATGAAGGCGACCCGCGACATGCGCTCAACACTGTGCTGACGCGGTACGCGGCCCTCGGCCTGACACCGGTCGCCGCGGTCGAGTTGGAATTCTACCTGATCGATGACAGCACCCGCACCCTGCAAGTGCCCGCCTCGCCCCGGTCCGGCAAGCGGCGGCAAGCGGCAGAAGTCTTGTCGATCCGGGCGCTGGACGCCTTTGACCGGTTCTTTACCGATCTCTACGAGGCCTGTGAGGCGATGGGGATCCCGGCAGATACGGCGATCTCGGAATCCGGTCTTGGGCAGTTCGAGATCAACCTGATGCACCAGCCCGACGCCCTGCGCGCAGCGGATGATGCGTGGTTTTTCAAGATGCTGGTCAAGGGGTTGGCGCGACGACATGGCTTTGCCGCCTCGTTCATGGCCAAACCCTATGCGGATGACGCAGGATCGGGGATGCATGCGCATTTCTCGGTGCTGGATGCCGCCGGACGCAATGTCTTTGACAATGGCGGTGAGGCGGGCACGCCCGCGCTCTTGCACGCGGTTGCCGGTTGTCTGAAGGCGCTGCCCGACAGCACGCTGATCTTTGCGCCGCATCTCAACAGTTACGACCGGACCGTGCCCGGCGCCCATGCGCCCTCGACGTTGAGCTGGGCCTATGAGAACCGCACCGTGGCGATCCGCGTGCCGTCTGGCGCGCCACAGGCGCGGCGGATCGAACACCGCGTGTCTGGCGGGGACGTGAACCCCTACCTCGCGCTGGCCGCGATCCTCGGGGCAGCGCTGACCGGGATCGAGGACGCACAGATGCCCCCGCCCGCCGTCACGGGCAATGCCTATGCACAGGATCTGCCGCATATGCCGCGCGACTGGGGCAGCGCCATCGACTGTTTCGAGCAGAGCACGCTGATGCCGCGCATCCTGCCCGCAGAGATGATCCGCAACGTGGTCATGATCAAACGGCAAGAGCTGCGCGACATGGCAGAGTTGACACCGGCAGAGCGCGTCGATCTTTATCTGGACACGGTCTGAGCCGCGGCACGCAGCCATTGGCGCAACAAACGGGGGCCACATGAAGATCGGGATCCTTGAAACCGGCCATGTGCCAGCGGATCTGGTTGCCAGGCACGGCACCTATCCGGACATGATGGCCCGGCGGCTGGCGCCGTTCGGCTTTACGACCCGGACGTGGAGCGTGGTGGAGGGCACATTCCCCGACAGCGCCGCGCAGGCAGAGGGCTGGCTGATCCCCGGGTCGCGCCACGGCGTCTACGATGACCTGCCGTGGATCGCCCCGCTGGAACAGCTGATCCGTGAGATCGTCGCCGCTGACCTGCCCCTCGTCGGGATCTGCTTTGGCCATCAGGTCATTGCCCGCGCGCTAGGCGGGCGGGTCGAGAAATTCGAGGGGGGTTGGGCGATTGGGCCGATCCGCTACGCCTTTCCTGACGGTATCCGTCAGTTGCACGCCTGGCACCAGGATCAGGTGATCACACCGCCAGAGGGCGCGCAGACCTGCGCCAGCAACGAGTTTTGTGCCCATGCCGCCCTGTTGTATCCCGGCAAAGCCTATACCGTGCAACCACACCCGGAATTCGACGACGCCTACACCCAGGCCCTGATCACACACCGCGGCCCCGGCGTGGTGCCCGATGCCGCGCTGACACAGGCCCAAAACGGGCTGGGCACCCCCATAGACAATGACGTTATGTTTGCCGAATGTGCCCGGTTCTTCCGGGAAAGGAGCCTCAAGTGACCGATTTCCTGCACGAATTGCCCGAGGCCGCGCAGAGCTACCTCGACGGCAAACGGCTGGACGAAGTGGAATGCGTGATTTCGGACCTCCCCGGCATCGCCCGCGGCAAGGCGGTGCCCGCATCGAAATTCGCCCGACAGCAATTCTTCCACCTGCCTGACTCGATCTTCTTTCAGACCATCACCGGCGACTGGGGCGAAGCGGCGGATGCGGATGGGTTCATCGAAAAGGACATGGTCCTGTGGCCGGACCTGACCACCGCCACCGCCGCGCCATGGACCGGTGACTGGACCCTTCAGGTGATCCATGACGCATTTGACCGACACGGCGAACCTGTGCCTTTTTCGCCCCGCAATGTGCTCAAACGGGTGGTCGACCTCTACCGGGCCGAGGGATGGGAGCCGGTCGTCGCCCCCGAGATGGAGTTTTTCCTGATTGCCCGCAATCTGGACCCGGCGCAGGATATCAAACCCATGGTGGGCCGTTCGGGCCGCCCCGCTGCGGCGCGACAGGCTTATTCCATGACTGCCGTGGACGAATTTGGTCCGGTGATCGACGATATCTATGATTTTGCCGAAGCGCAGGGCTTTGAGATCGACGGAATCACACAAGAGGGCGGCGCGGGCCAGCTTGAGATCAACCTGCGCCACGGCCATCCGGTCAAATTGGCGGATGAAGTGTTTTATTTCAAACGGTTGATCCGCGAGGCGGCCCTGCGGCACGATTGTTTCGCGACCTTCATGGCAAAGCCGATCGCCAACGAGCCCGGCTCTGCCATGCACATCCACCACTCACTGCTGGACATCGAAACGGGCGAGAACGTGTTTTCCGGGCCGCAGGGCGGCGAGACGGATGCGTTCTATCACTTTATCGGTGGGCTTCAGGCACATTTGCCCTCGGCCATTGCCGTGATGGCACCTTATGTGAACAGTTATCGCCGCTATGTGCGCGACCACGCGGCGCCCATCAATCTGGAATGGGCGCGCGACAATCGAACAACCGGCATCCGCATTCCCCTGTCCGGACCAGAGGCGCGTCGGGTGGAAAACCGGCTGGCGGGGATGGATTGCAATCCCTACCTCGGCATCGCGGCCTCGCTTGCCTGTGGTTATCTCGGACTGAAGGAAAAGCGCCGCCCTCTGACACAGTTCCGAGGCGACGCCTACGAGGGCGAAGGGGACATCCCGCGCGTCCTCGGCCAGGCGCTGGACGAATTCGAGGCCGCCACCGCCCTTCACGAGGTCCTCGGACCGGAATTCGCCCGGGTCTACAGCATCATCAAACGCGCCGAATACGAAGAGTTTCTGCAAGTGATCTCCCCCTGGGAGCGCGAGCACCTGTTGCTGAACGTTTGACCCGGAGCGCCGCGTGAACCTGTTGTTTTCCAACGACTCTCGAGGGGCCTACCCGGACAGTTGGTACAGCGCGACGGCGCCCGTCAAACCACCCCGCGCACCGTTGCAGGGGCATCAAAAGGCAGATGTCTGCATCGTGGGGGCTGGCTATACCGGGCTCAGCGCGGCCTTGCACCTCGCCGAGGCGGGGCTGGACGTGGCGCTTGTAGAGGCGCATCGCGTCGGCTTTGGCGCTTCGGGCCGCAACGGCGGCCAGTTGGGGTCGGGACAGCGACGAGACCAGATCGAGCTTGAGGACATGCTGGGGCGAGACGCCGCTCACCAGTTGTGGGAATTGGGCGAGGCCTCCAAGGCGCTGGTGCGCGGGCTGATCGACCGGCATGGCATTGACTGCGCATTGCGGCCCGGCGTGGCCTGGACGGCGACGCGCGACGCCTCCTTCGCAGAGCTTGAAAACTATGCGGCGCATATGGATCGGCACTACGACTATCCGCTGGAAGTGCTTGATGTGGCGGAGTTTCATGCGCTCTGCCCCTCGCCCGCCTATCGCGGTGGGATCCTTGACCACGGTGCCGGTCATTTGCATCCGCTGCGCTTTGTTCTGGGGCTGGCAGAGGCCGCCGAACGCGCCGGGGTGCGAATTTTCGAGAACAGCGCGGTGCACCATGTCGACAAAGGCGCGCGCCCTCGCGTGCGCACCAGCAGCGGCACGCTGAAGGCAGAGCATCTGGTCCTCGCCTGCAACGGATATCTCGGGGGGCTCGATCGGCAGGTGGCCGCGCGCGTCATGCCAATCAACAACTTCATCGTGGCCACGGCCCCACTGGACACACGCACGGCCGAGGTTCTGACACGCGACGTGGCTGTCAGCGATGATCTCTTCGTTATCAATTACTTCCGTCTGAGCGAAGACGGACGATTGCTGTTCGGTGGCGGCGAAAGCTATGGCTATCGCTTTCCGCGCGACATCCGCGCCGTGGTGCGCAAACCCCTGCTGCGGGTCTTTCCGCAATTGGCTGATGTGCCGCTCGACTACGCTTGGGGGGGGACGCTGGCCATCACCCTCAACCGCATGCCTCATCTTGCCCGTGTTGCGCCGAACGTGCTTTCGGCCTCTGGCTATTCGGGGCATGGCATCGGCACCGCGGTGCAGGCGGGTGCCTTGATCGCCGAAGCGGTGCGCGGACAAAGCGCCGGGTTCGACGCCTATGCGGCCCTGCCCTGCCCGGCCTTTCCGGGCGGACCGGCCCTGCGGTCGCCACTGCTGAAACTGGCGATGACCTGGTACAGCCTGCGCGACCGCCTCGGTCTCTGACACCACCCCCCGGTTTCTCTGGACCCGGTTATCGCCAACGTCTGGCGGGCCCTGCGGCCCGTCCTCTGAACAGCTGTGACCGCAAGTCCACACCCCCCTGCCTGAGGGCCTGCGGCAGAATCGACATTTGCATTTCGGCGGCCCCTGATTTACTTTTTCCAAAACCAACATTCAGGATTTTGAAAACATGCTCCCAAACATGCATGATGCCGAACCGATCCCCGCCGCCGCGCGTGCCGAGATCGACCGCCTGCTTCAGTCAGGCGACCTGTTTCGCTATACCGCGCCGGAGAATGCGCCCGTCGCACTTCTGGAACGGGAGTTCGCTGCCGAACTGGGTGTGAAATACGCGCTGGCGGTGTCGAGTTGTTCCGCAGCGCTTTTCCTGTCCTTGAAGGCGCTTGGCCTGCCGCGGGATGCGCGGGTCCTGATCCCCGGGTTCACTTTTGCCGCCGTGCCATCGTCGATCATCCATGCCGATTGCGTGCCTGTGCTCTGCGAAGTGGGTGAAAACTACCGCATCGATATGGCCGATTTCGAAGCCAAACTGGAAGGCGTCAGCGCCGTCATCGTGAGCCACATGCGCGGGCACACCTCTGACATGGACGCCATCATGGCCTTGTGCGACGCGCGCGACATCCCCGTGATCGAAGATGCCGCGCATTCGCTGGGCACGGTCTGGAACGGTCGAAAAGTCGGCACTTTGGGCAAGGTCGGTTGTTTCAGCTTCCAGAGCTACAAACTGCTCAATGCCGGCGAAGGCGGGATCCTGATCACCGATGACGCTGATGTGGTGGCCCGCGCGGTCATCCTGTCCGGCGCTTATGAACACATGTGGCGCAAGCATCTGGCGCCCGGGGACAATTCCGCCGCCCTCGAAGAGGGTTTTGCCCGCTGGCAAAACAAACTGCCGCTTTACAATCTGCGTATGTCGAACCTGTCTGCGGCCGTGATCCGACCACAAATTCCCGAAATCGCGCGCCGCGTGACCGATGGGCGCCGCAATCATGACCACGTGGCGGCCCTGATCAATGCGAACCCGTGGATTTCCGTGCCCGAGAAACTGGGGCCAGAACAACGCGCCCCGGATTCGCTGCAATTCAATCTTGTCGGCATGGACGAGGCTCAGGTTCGCGCTTTTGCCACCCTGGCAGGTGAGAACGGCGTCAAAGTGCAGGTCTTTGGCCTGAGCACGGACAATGCGCGCGCCTTCTGGAACTGGCAATTCCTGCCCGAAATGCCGGAGCTTCCGCGCACGCGCGCCATGTTGATGAGGGCCTGCGACACCCGCCTGCCCGCACGCCTGACAGTGCAGGACTGCGAAGCCGTTGCTGCCGTGCTGACGCATGCCGCCGACAGCATCATGGGTGAGGTCAAGGCCTACGGCACCTGAGGATGCGGCCCACTGTTGCGTGGCTGGCCTGAACCAGCCACGTGGCTCACTTGTCGAGCTTGGACAGTTTTTCCTGCAATTCCGCCAGTTGCTGCTTGATGGAGTCGAGGTTCTCGCCCTCATCCTTGGCACCCGTGGGTGCGGAACCCGCGTCGCTGCCATCGCCCGCGTTGGGTGGTGCCATGCCACCGGTCATGGCCTTCAGGAAAGCCTCCTGCTGGACCTGCATCGCCTCGAACCCCTTTGCCATCGGGTTCATGGACCGCGCGTTGTCCAACCACTTTGACTGGCTGTCGCGGAACATCTCGAAGCTGGCAGCAAGGAATTGCGGCACGGTGCTCGTGGCCTGCGTCGTGTAGGACCGCACCAGATCCGTAAGCACATTGATCGGCAGGACGCTTTCGCCCTTGCTCTCGTGCTCGGCCACGATCTGTAGCAGGTATTGCCGCGTCAGGTCGTCGCCGGACTTCAGGTCAACGATCTGAACGTCGCGCCCATCGCGGATAAAACCTGCGATGTCTTCCAGCGTGACGTAGTCAGATGTCTCGGTGTTGTACAGCCTGCGGCTCGCGTACCGTTTGATCAACAGCGGCTTTTCACTTTCGGCCAAGCGTGCCCCTCCTTCTGCGTTGCAGCGATGATTGTAACCTTATGCGAGCGCCGCAGAAAAGGAAAGGCGCGGCTCAAATCTGCTGCATCAGAACAAAGAGCCCTGTTCGGATGGTTTGGGCTTGCTTTTCCGGGATTTGGACGCCGCCCCGCCGCCAAGGCGCATGCGGCCATCCGCAAACTCGATCTCGAGGCCAGAGACCTGTTCTGCCTGCGCGCGCGACGTGACCACCTGGCCGTCGCCATGCACAACCGCGTAGCCGCGTCGCAGCGTTTCGCGGTAGCCCAGCGTTTCGCGCAGTCGGTCCAGCGCCTCCAACCGGGTGCGCGCCTGCGTGATGCGGGCGGACTGGAGTTGATCGAGACGGTCGGACAACCGCGACAGGCGATCCCGCCCGCTTGCGACCTCGCGCAGGATCGCCCGCGACGACAACCGGGCACCGCGGGCCTCCAGAGCCTCCCTGCGCGCGCTGACGAGCCGCGCCAGAGCAGGCGACAGTCGGGCGCTGCGGTCGGACAGGCGGGCCTGTTCGGCAGCGACCATACGGTTCAGCGCGGCGGGGCGCAGGCTGCCCGTGGTGTTGGACAGCCGCAGTTTCTGGCGGTCGACGAGCCTGCGCAGCGCATTGGGCAGCCGGTCCGCCACGACGTCCAATCGCTGGCGCGGCACCGCGATCAGGCTTTCGGCGCGCGGCAGCGCCCGCGACAGGTCGCGCAGGCGTTGCCCTCTTTGATCCAGCATCTGGCTCATGATCCGCGTCAATCGTGCGCCAGAGTCCCTGATCTGTGCCGCAAGTTCCATGCGCACAGGCACTGCCATTTCCGCGGCGGCCGTCGGAGTCGGGGCCCGCTGGTCTGCGACGTGGTCGATCAATGTCGTGTCGGTCTCATGGCCTACGGCAGAAATCAGGGGGATCTCGCTCGCGGCGGCAGCTCGGGCCACGATCTCTTCGTTGAAACCCCAAAGATCCTCGACCGAGCCGCCCCCGCGCGCGACGATCAGGACATCGGGCCGCGGCAGCGCCCCGCCCCGCGTCAGACGGTTGAAGCCTTCGATCGCGCGCGCAACCTGCGGCGCGCAACCCGCACCCTGCACAGCCACAGGCCAGATCAGCACCCGCCGTGGAAACCGGTCCCGCAACCTGTGCAGAATGTCCCGGATCACTGCCCCGCTGGGCGAGGTCACAACACCGATCACATCCGGCAAATACGGCAAGCGCTGCTTGCGCTCGGCCGCAAACAGACCCTCGGCCTGCAACTGCGCCTTGCGTTTTTCCAGCATGGCCATCAGCGCGCCCATGCCTGCTGGCCGGATGTCTTCGAGCACGATCTGGTATTTCGACTGGCCCGGGAATGTGGTCATGCGGCCGGTTGCGATGACCTCCATCCCTTCTTCGGGCTGGGTCTGCAGCCGGGCCGCGACACCTTTCCACATCACGCCCGAAATCACGGAGCGATCATCCTTGAGATCGAGATAGACATGGCCGGAGCGCGGCCGCGACACGCGCCCCACCTCGCCACGCACGCGGACAAAGCCGAACTCACCCTCAATGATGCGTTTCACCGCACCCGAAAGCTCGGACACGCTGAACTCCGGCGTGTTGGTGCTGGAATCGTCGATCAAGTCCATCTGCAGGGCCTCGCTTGTTCTTGGGCGTGGCGCAGCCTAGAACGCCGGGCGACAAAGGCCAACCGACTGGAGCAGGCTCATGAACATTCTCATACTCGGCAGCGGTGGGCGCGAACACGCGCTGGCCTGGGCGGCACTGCAAAACCCGAAGTGCGACAAGCTGATCGTGGCACCGGGCAACGCTGGCATCGCACAGATCGCGGAATGCGCCAGTCTTGATGCGATCAATGGCGGGGCGGTGGCCACGTTTTGCGAAGAGCATGCCATCGACATGGTCATCGTTGGCCCAGAAGCGCCGCTGGCTGCGGGTGTTGCAGACAGGTTGCGCGACGCGGGCCTGTTGGTCTTTGGCCCATCGGCTGCCGCGGCTCAACTGGAGGCCTCAAAGCGCTTTACCAAGGAAATCTGTGATGCCTGTAACGCCCCCACTGCCGCATATGGCCATTTCACGGACGCTGATGCAGCAAAGGCCCATATTCGTGCCGGGACTGCCCCCGTCGTGGTCAAGGCAGACGGCCTGGCCGCGGGCAAGGGCGTGGTGATCGCGCAAACCCATGATGAAGCCTGCGCCGCAGTGGACGAAATGTTCGGTGGCAAATTCGGCTCAGCGGGCGCAGAAGTGGTGATCGAAGCCTTTCTCGAAGGCGAAGAAGTCTCTTTCTTTGTGCTGGTAGACGGCGAAACCTGCGTTCCGATGGGCACCGCCCAGGACCACAAGCGCGTCGGCGAAGGCGACACCGGTCCCAACACCGGCGGCATGGGCGCCTATTCCCCGGCACCGGTTCTGACGGACGCGGTTGCACAGGCAGCGCTGGACCAGATCGTGCGCCCCTGCATGGCGGAATTGGTCCGGCGCGGCATCCCTTACCAAGGCGTGCTCTACGTCGGGTTGATGATCAAGGATGGCCACCCCAGCCTCGTGGAATACAATGTGCGGTTTGGCGACCCGGAATGCCAGGTGCTGATGCTGCGCCTTGGTGCACAAGCGCTGGACCTGATGCATGCCTGTGCCGAGGGACGGCTGGCAGAGATGCAGGCCACCTGGGCCGACGACCATGCGGTCACAGTTGTCCTGGCTGCGCAGGGCTATCCGGGCAGCTATGAGAAAGGTACGAAAATCAAGGGCCTGACCAGCATAGTTGAAGACAGTTACCAAATGATGTTCCACGCCGGCACCAAGGCCGACCAGGGCGCGTTCGTGGCCTCCGGTGGCCGTGTGTTGAACGCAACGGCGCGCGGTGCCACCTTGCAGGAAGCGCGCGACAGGGCCTATGCCATGGTGGACGCCGTTGACTGGCCGGAAGGCTTCTGCCGCCGTGACATTGGGTGGCGCGCACTCTGAATCCTTTGGCGCTTCGCTGATCCTTGAGGGAGATTGAACCAAAACCGTGGGTCCGCGGCTCCGGCGGCGCCCGATGCCACGTATCCGTCGCAAGATCCCGCCCTCATCCAGCTTGTGGCGTGATCACCCCGGTCTCGGTCACGATCAGGTCCAGTGGTTGGTCGGTGGCCTCCAATGGCAGGCTGTCTTGCTCCTGCGCCGAGAAGGCAAAACCAATCGCAAGCGTTGGCCGCTTTGCCCGCAACAGTGCGAGCGTCCGGTCATAAAAGCCACCGCCGTAGCCCAGACGCATGCCATCGCGGGAAAATGCGACGAGTGGGACAATGAGCACCTCCGGCTCGAACAGGTCCAACACGGCTGGAACGCGCGCGCCAAATGGGCCATCGACCATGTCGCACCCGGGGGTCCAGCCTGCAAAACGGAGCGGTTGGCCCTTGCCTTCGATCACGGGCACCCCCACTGGGCCCAAAGCGGCTGCCTCTTCCATCGCGGGCAAGGGATCGATCTCGGAATGGATGGGCATGTAACCAGCCAGCGGTCGCCCCCGGTGCGCGCCCAAAATCTTGCGCAAATGGCCAGAGGTGTCGCCCATCCGTGCATCGAATGCCCTTTTCCGCGCAGCAAACGCCGACTTGCGGGCGCTTTTCTTTGCCTCCGCCAGCGTCACAGCAGAACCACAACGGCGAGGCCAAGAAAGGCAAAAAAACCGACAACATCCGTGACCGTGGTCACGAAGGCGCCCGAGGCCAGGGCCGGATCGACCTTCATCCGATCCAGGACCACCGGAATTATGATGCCCGCCAACCCTGCCACCACGAGATTGATGACCATTGCCGCAGCGATAACCGCGCCAAGGGCGGGCGAGCCAAACCAGATCACCCCGACGATGCCCATAATTACAGCAAAGGCCACGCCATTGATCAGGCCTACGATTCCTTCGCGGCGGATCACGCGCCACAGGTTCGCGCCCGTGAGGTCCTTGGTCGCCATGGCGCGCACGGCGACGGTCAATGACTGTGTGCCCGCGTTCCCCCCCATGGAGGCCACGATGGGCATGAGAACGGCAAGCGCCACAAGCTGCGAAATGGCTTCTTCAAACTGGGCAATCACAAGCGATGCCAGCACCGACGTCAAAAGATTGACGGCCAACCACGGAAACCGGCGCTTTGTCGTATCGATGACCCTGTCCGAGAGTCGGCTTTCGCCATCCACACCGGCAAGGCGCAGGATGTCCTCTTCGTTTTCCTCGTCCAGCACCACCATGGCGTCGTCGATGGTGATCACCCCGACAAGGCGATCATTTTCATCCACCACGGGCGCGGAAATCAGGTGGTACTGATTGAACGCATAGGCGACCTCGCCTTCGTCGCGGGTGACGGGGATGGTGTGAAACGTGGCCTCGGTGATATCGCGCATCGCAACGTCGCGCCGGGAGGACATCATCCGCCCCAGCGTCACGTTCGCCAGCGGGCGCTGTTTCGGATCGACAAGGACAATGTGATAAAACTGCTCCGGCAGATTGTCTGAACCGCGCAGGAAATCAATGGCTTCGCCCACAGTCCAATGCTCGGGCGCCATCACGACCTCGCGCTGCATCATGCGCCCGGCGGAGAACTCAGGATAGGCAAGCGACTGTTCGACGGCGGCCCGGTCGCCAACCGGCAATGCTTCGAGAATGGCCTCCTGCTGCGGGGCTTCGAGATCCTCGATGAGATCGACAACATCGTCGCTGTCCAACTCGCGCACGGCTTCTGCGAGGACGTGAGGGGCCAGCGCCGCAATCACTTCCTCGCGCAGAGCCTCGTCGAGTTCCGAGAGGATCTCCCCTTCGAACTGCTGTCCATAGAGACGGATCAGCCGCCCTCGGTCAAAGGGGTTGATCTGCTCCAGAACGTCGGCAATGTCCGCGGCATGCAGCGGCGCCATCAGGGTAAGCAACTGCTCCCTGTCGGCAACATCCACTGCGTAAAGGATCCCGAGGACCACTTTGCGGTCCAACGCGTAACTTTCGTCGTGCTCTGCGTCTTGGGTGCTTGTGGTGCTCGGCTGGCCCATGTGATTGCCCTCGTCTTGCCTTGTGAACAACCTAGGACAAGGCACTGCCAAGCGACAGGGCCGATTGTTCTTTGCCGCGCTGCCGCATAGGCTTTAATCCGCGTAGCGGAGCCCTTTCATGACCCAGCATCTGCATCTTGGACAACTGATCCCGTTTGACGGAAATCCGTTCATCGAGGGCTTGTCAGTTGCAAAACACGTCAGTTCCGGCGCGATCCTGGTCGAAAATGGCATGATTGCTCAAACCGGTCAGGCAGCAGACCTGATCGAGGCCTACCCAAATGCCCTGCATCATGATCACGGCACCGGCCTGATCCTGCCCGGCTTTGTGGATGCCCATGCGCACTATCCGCAGACCGGGATCATTGCGAGTTGGGGCAAGCGGCTGATTGATTGGCTCAACACCTATACCTTCCCCGAAGAGAGCCGGTTCCACGATCTCGCCTATGCGCGGCAGATCGCGGAACTGTACCTGGATCTGATCCTGTCCCATGGCACAACCACGGTTTGTACGTATTGCACGATCCATCCCGCCTCGGTCGAGGCGATCTTTGCCGCAGCGGAGGCAAGGGGGATGCGGCTTCTGGCGGGCAAGACCTGCATGGACCGCAACGCGCCCGACAATCTGCGCGACACCGCGCAAAGCGCCTATGACGACTCGAAATCCCTACTCGAGAGGTGGCATGGACGCGGGCGGTTGGACTACGTGATCACGCCACGTTTCTCACCGACCTCGACGCCCGGGCAATTGTCCGCGCTTGGCGCCCTGTGGGCGGAACACCCGGACTGCCTGATGCAAACCCACCTGAGCGAACAGACCGACGAAGTGGCTTGGGTCGCGGGCCTCTTTCCTCAGTCGCGGGACTACCTCGACACCTATGAGCAGCACGGGCTGTTGGGACCTCGGGGTCTATACGGTCACGCGATTCACCTGACTGACAGGGAACGCGATCGGCTGCGCCACACCGGCGCTGCTCTCGTGCATTGCCCCACCTCCAACACCTTCATCGGCTCAGGGCTTTTCGACTTGCCTGGCCTCACTGGCGAAAACCAGCGCATTGGTCTGGCGACGGACACCGGCGGTGGTTCGTCCTTTTCCATGTTGCGCAGCATGGCCGCGGCCTATGAAATCGCACAATTGAAAGGCAAGGCCCTGCATCCTGCAGAACTTATCTGGCTCGCGACGGAGGGCAGCGCGCGCGCATTGCATCTGGACCAGCACATCGGGGCGCTGCGCGCGGGGCAAGACGCAGATTTTATCGTGATCGATCTGGCCTCCAGCCCTGCCATCGCGCAACGCGCGCATCGCGCCGAAGACATCTGGGAGGCCCTTTTTCCCACGATCATGATGGGAGACGACCGCGCCATCGTGCAGGTCTATCTGGCCGGTCGCCCCGCCAAACCTCCCCAAGCCTAGGCGGGTGACACAGCCCTTGCCGCCTCAGACGACGGACCGTAGCGCGGGGTTGACCCCGCGCCGCGGCTCAGCAGCCGTCCTTGCCCAACACCAGAACCCAGATATCCCCCGGTGCGCGCACCAGCCCATAGTCCGTCACATTGGCATTGAGCATATTCTTGCGATGCGGCGGAGACTTCGCCCAGGCCCCCAGAACTTCACGCAGATCTCTCTGCCCTTGGGCAATGTTCTCGGCGATCGCGCAGGCGCCGTAGCCCTCCGCGCGCACCCGGTCCATGACCGAGCTGCCGTTCGACCCCGTATGTGCAAAGAACCCCCGCCGCGACATATCTAGCGCGTGCGCCTTTGCGGCTTCCTCGAGTCGTGGGGAGGGCGTTACCGGCCCCAAGCCCTCTTCGGCGCGCAAGCCGTTCAGCATCTGGCGCACGGGCTGCGCCTCGCTGCTGTAAGGCGCGAAGACAATTATGCTGGCAGCGCAGATCGAAGCGCATGCGCTGCGCACGGTGTTGATCATCCGGGTCACGGCACAACCTCCGGTGGGTGTTACATCAGTTTCTGTCAGACTAGCAGGCGCTTGTCCGCCCGTCATCCTCCGGGAATTGACATTGTCGGAACCAGCCAACCGGTGCTCAAGCCCGCAAGAGCGCCAGCGCCGCGGCGTGCACGTCTGCGTTCGCCGCAGCAAGCGCGCGCCCGCCTTCGTGCACGGGGCCCCCTTCCCAATTCGTAACGATTCCGCCAGCGGCCTCGATCACGGCAATGGGCGCCTGTATGTCATAGGCATACAATCCGGCTTCGATCACCAGATCGATCTGACTTGCCGCGAGCAGCGCATAGGCATAACAATCCATCCCGTAGCGCACCAGCTTGCAGCGCCGCGCAACACGTTCAAAACGCGCCCGATCCTCTGGCGTCCCAACTTCCGGAAACGTGGTGAAGAGAATCGCCTCGGACAGGTCTCGCGTGGCACGCGTCCGAAGCGGCGCTCCCCCCTGTGGCCCAAGCCATTCCGCGCGTCCAAGCCCGCCCCAGAAACGTTCGCCGATATATGGTTGGTCGATCAAGCCCAGTTGCGGGCCATCAGGCCCACCAACAGC
>JBELMB010000062.1:0-26462 GCA_042088665.1 Sagittula sp. | reverse complement strand
CAGAACCGGCCAACTTGGTTGTCGGAACAGGACAAGGAGGTTGACGCTCTACAGAGTCGCGGTGGTCGATCTCGTCGCTGGCGGCATCGACCATGCAGGAGGCGTGACTGCTGGTGCGGATTCTGGCGTGACGGTGGCCGGGATGATTGCGGGTGACGATTACGCGAAAGTGCTGGAACTGGCGATCGAATACAATCCAGAGTCCTCCTTCGGGACGTGTTACCTTCGATTACTGTGACCTGCCCCCAAAGAACTGGGCCATTCAAAAGGAGAGTTTGTTCTCGTAACGTTCGAAGCAACGAGGAGAACAGACGATGCGTAAATCACGTTTCACCGAAGAACAGATTGTCGGGATCCTGCAGCAGTATGCGGCGGGGGCGAAGGTCTCGGAGCTGTGCCGCAAGCACGGCATGTCAGATGCGACACTTTACAAGTGGAAGGCCAAGTATGGCGGCATGACGGTTTCGGAGTTGCGGCGGCTGAAGGCTCTTGAGGCGGAAAATGCCGAACTGAAGCGCCTTCTGGCCGATGCCATGCTCGACAACGCCGGCCTGAAGGGACTGCTAGCAAAAAACTCCTGACGCCTGTACGCCGCCGGGATGCCGTGAAGACGCTGATGGACGAACATCAGTTTTCGGAGCGGCGAGCGTGCAGGCTGGTCGGGATTTCACGGTCGAGCCTGGCCTATCAGGCGCGACCGGACCGCCACGCGCGGTTGAGGGAACGCCTGATCACGCTGTCAGGCAAGCACCGGAGGTATGGCTATCGCATGTTGCATGCCAAACTGGTCCGCGAGGGCTTCAGGGTGAACGTGAAGGTCGTCGAGCGGATCTACCGCGAGGAGCGGCTCTGGCTACGCCGCACCAAGCGCAAGAAGATCCCGCGCGAAGGCCGTGAGGGTGCCTGGTGCCCGGTTGCCGCCAACCAGCGTTGGTCGCTCGACTTCACCAGCGACGCGCTGGCCAATGGTCGCAAGTTCCGCACCGCTAACCTCAAGGACGATTGCACCCGGGAATGCCCGGCGATCGAGGTGGATTTCTCGCTGCCGGGAGAGCGCGTCGTGGATATGCTGGAGCGCGTGGCCCGTGAGAGGGGATACCCCGATATCCTAGTCGTTGATAACGGCCCGGAACTGCGCGGGCGGGCGCTGGATGGATGGGCCGATGATCACGGCGTCCAGCTGTATTTCATCGACCCCGGCAAGCCGACCCAGAACGCCTACATCGAGAGTTTCAATGGCCGATACCGTGAAGAATGCCTGAACCAGCATTGGTTCACCAGCATTGGCGAGGCCCGCGAGATCATCGAAGCCTGGAGGATCGATTACAACACGGAGCGCCCGCACAGCAGCCTGAAGTATCAGACCCCAGAGGAGTTCGCAGCCGCGAGGCCCTTCGACAAAACGCAATGGGCGCAGCCGCTTGAGCTACTTGATGGCTCCGCGCCTGCGCCCATTGCTCACGCCGCCGAATGATGGCACACAAAAGGAGAACAAGCTCGATTTAAGAGTGGCCCCGAAAAAAGGGGCAGGTCAACTGATGCCACGACGCTCGCTAGGGTTCGTCCGATCATCGAGGAAGGCGTGTCAGTCGCCCGGATACGGGAACTGGCTAAAGGAAGGCGAACGAACTTGCTCTATAAGACAGATGCATTTCTTTCATTGCTTGAGGAGTGGCGATAGCCCGGCTCCGGCGATGTGTGCGAGTGGGAACACTGGCGAACCCACAAGTGCAATCGACGGTTCGGAATATTTGGGCGATCGGAGCATCGAAACTGACAGCGGGTCGCACTACAATGCGGTAGTATGATTTCCAACGCAGCGAAACGCTGCCTTTGATCCGGCGCGACCGGGCATCGTCCGGCTGGCTAGACATCCGCTACTTGTCGCGCTGGCGCTCTGGTCGGGTGCGCACCTGTTCGCCAATGGCGATCTGGCGCGTGTCCTGCTGTTCGGGACATTTTTCGTTTTTGCGCTTTTCGGCCGCCGGCTCGTCGACAGGCGCAAGCGACGCGAGATGGGACAGAATTGGGATGTTCTGTGGGAAGAGGTTCTCGCGCACCCCCCGGGCGAGACGCTATTTCCGCTCTCCTCCGAGATCGTTCTGCGCGCGACGTTGGGCGTTGCGATCTATGCGATCCTGATCGTGCTCCAAAGCGCGCGTCGGATCACGGTCATCCTGCATCGGATGTGGATCGACGACAGAACATTCCGTATGAAGGTCGCGCCGACCGCCTGATCCGGATTCCCTTGCCTGCCTCATCGCGAACTCCCCGGGGTCCCGCAGGGACGCGGTTCCGATGATATCGTGGTCTGGACAGTCGCTGGCGGCCGCCAAACACGCCAATGAGATGGGCACATCGGAATTGCACCGAACCAGCATCAAGTCGGTGGCCACAGCGCTGATGGCCGACAGTATATACCGCCCGCCAGATCCCGACTTAGGTCCATCCCATCATGCCTTAACTGTCAAACTGGCTTTCCGGGAGGAGTAGATCAAAAGATCAGCTCGATACGTATCTGTATGCCCGATATTACGTGGCGGGCCTGCTGCACGAAAGCGAAGTTCCGATTTCCAGGATGATTTTGCCAAGGTTTTCTCGTGTTTCCGGGGTGGCCTCCACACTCGTCATGGATATCGCAAGGCCCCCCACCGGCAGCCCGTCTTGCCCGAAGATCGGAGCGCCGACGCAAACCATACCTTCGCGAATCTCGCCGTCATCTAATGCGTATCCCTTTTCCCGACACTTTTTACTGGCGGCCTCAAAGCTCGCCGCGTCACGGACACTCTTCACCGTAAGGGGGGCTGGCCACGGCCGATCTAGAAAGGCCGCACGTTGCGGTGCAGGCAAGAAAGACAGCATCGCCTTGCCGGTCGCAGAATAGATCGCGGGTAGACGCATGCCGATCTGAAAGGTGAAGCCCAGGGGCTTTTCCGAGTTCTGGCAGGCCAGATACACGACCTGATCGTCGTCGAGCGACGAAAGCGTAACCGTATATGATGCAAGGCGGGGATCGCCGTCGATGATCCTGCTAAATTCCGACGCCAACGACGAGCGCTTGAGATAGGCCGCGCTCCATCTCAGGCAATGCTGGGTCAGACTGTAGCCGGTGGGTGTTGCAAAGAGCACGCCCACTTCCACCAATGTCTCGCAGAGACCGTAAATAGAGCTTTTCGGTACCTCAAGGTCGCGAGCCAGCTCCGACACGCCCATAGGCACCGGGCTGGTGGCCAACCTGTCGAGGAGGCTCACCGCTCTTGCCGCGGCAGGGGCGCGTCGTTTAGCCGCCTCGCTCATGCGCAGGCCCCGGATGACCGGCTGCTTGACATCACCCAATATCCACCGGTATGTTCCAAATACAGCATATCGTTCCTTATATGGAACATCTTATAAAACTGCAAGCCCAAAGTCTGGATGTCGAAATGCCCATTCCCTTGAAAGATACCGGACTCCTCAAATCGGCTTGTCTCGTGAACGGTGAGTGGGTCTTTGCGCAATCCGGCGCCAGCCTCGACGTCACGAATCCGGCAGACGGATCGGTGATTGGCTGTGTCCCGGTGATGTCACCCGAAGAAATTCCGCAGGTGATCGAGGCCGCACGCATCGCCCAGGCCGATTGGGCCATCCGGCCGGCGAAGGAGCGTGCCGCCGTGCTGCGCCGATGGTTTGATCTATTGACCGAACACACTGAGGACCTTGCCCTGATCATGACGTTGGAGCAGGGCAAACCACTGACGGAAGCGAGGGGGGAAATTACCTATGCTGCCTCCTTCATCGAATGGTTTGCCGAAGAGGCCAAGCGGATCTATGGCGATACCATCCCCGCCCCCAAGCGAGAGCAACGCATTACTGTCATGCGTCTACCCATCGGGGTCACGGCGGCAATCACGCCCTGGAACTTCCCCGCCGCGATGATCACCCGTAAGGCTGCGCCTGCTCTTGCCGCGGGCTGCTCGATGATCGTCCGCCCCGCCGATTTGACCCCGCTCACCGCCTTGGCGCTCGGAGAACTCGCCTGCCGTGCCGGCCTGCCAGCAGGCGTTTTGCAGATCGTCACAGGGCACGCCTCCAAGATCGGCAAAATGCTCACCGACAGCGACGTTGTGCGCAAACTTTCCTTCACCGGCTCTACTGAAGTCGGGCGGCTGCTGATGGCGCAATGCGCCGGTACCATCAAGAAACTCTCGCTCGAACTCGGTGGTAATGCCCCCTTCATCGTGTTCGAAGACGCCGATCTCGACGCCGCCGTGGAGGGCGCGATGATTTCCAAATATCGCAACGCTGGGCAAACATGCGTCTGCGCCAACCGTATTCTGGTGCAACGCGGTGTCTACGATACTTTTGCCGAAAAGCTTGCCGCGAAGGTGCGCGCCCTGCGTGTCGGTGCGGGCATCGAGGCGAATACCGACATCGGCCCGCTGATCGAGGCCACGGCGCTTGAAAAGGTCGAGAGCCATATCGCCGATGCGATTGAAAAAGGGGCAAATCTCATGCATGGCGGCAAGCGGCTTGGCGGGTTGTTTCTCGAACCCGCGATACTGACGGGTGTCACGCCACAGATGGCAGTCGCTACCGAGGAGACTTTCGGCCCCCTTGCCCCGCTCTTCGCTTTTGACACCGAGGAAGAGGCCATTGCCATGGCGAATGACACGATCTTCGGCCTGGCTGCCTATTTCTACACCCGTGATCACGGGCGTGTGGTGCGTGTGTCCGAAAGGCTGGAATATGGTATGATCGGGCATAATACCGGGCTAATCTCCAATGAGGTAGCCCCTTTTGGCGGGGTCAAACAGTCGGGCCTAGGCCGGGAAGGCTCGAAATACGGGATCGAGGAGTATCTTGAGCTCAAATACCTTTGCAGCGCCATCTGAGGCGCCGCTCAGCGCAAAATCTGATACAGGGATGGGTTCCGAGACTATTGTCACCAAACCATTCTCCTTCGACACCCCAGCTC
Source organism: Sagittula sp. (assembly GCA_042088665.1). Classification (GTDB taxonomy): domain Bacteria; phylum Pseudomonadota; class Alphaproteobacteria; order Rhodobacterales; family Rhodobacteraceae; genus JBELMB01. The sequence continues at coordinate 21,508 of JBELMB010000062.1, read as the reverse complement.
GATGCTTGTCGTGTGGAGCGGCGCGGTTGGACGACCTAACCAAGACGGGGTAAAAAATCCCGAAGCTAAGTAGAAGGCGTGCGTTGTACGTCGGAATATTGGTGAAGAAGTTCACAGGCAAAAAAGACCTGCAAGATCAACTTTGATCCGAAAGGATATGCTATGAACACTTACGAGACCGCTCTTGTGAACGGCAGGATCAGCTCGCTCAAGGGCAACCGCAGCTCAATTCTTGCCAACCCACTGACGGGACAGGATGATCGTTGCACTCGCCACGGCGATGCCGCAGATGTCGATGTCGCCGTGAACGCGGCCCGCATTGCTTACAACGCATGGTCGCAGACCGATGCCGACACCCGCCGCAAGGTGATCGAGGCACTGGCCGCCAAGATCGACGAGCGCGCCGAGGATCTGGCCGCCGCGATCAGCGCCGAGGTTGGCACGCCCGAAAAGATTGCACGCGCGGTGCAGGCAGGACTGCCCGTACATGTGCTGCGTGGTTTTGCCGCCGATCTGGATACCGCACTGGCTGATGGGGTCATTGCCCATTCGACAATCCAACACCGTCCAATCGGTATAGTGGCCGCGATTACGCCGTGGAACTATCCTTTGCATCAGGCGATGGCAAAAATCGGTGCTGCCCTCGCCGCCGGTTGCACACTGGTCGTCAAACCTAGCGATCTGACCCCGCGTACGAATGCGCTGATAATGGAAGTCCTGGCGGAAACCACTCAGGCGGGCACCGTCAACGTAGTGCCGGGTGACGCGAGGACTGGCGCGGCGTTGATTGATCATGCCAGCATTGATGCCGTGTCCTTTACCGGCTCCGTCGAGGGTGGGCGCGCGATCGCGCAGGCAGCGGCCAAGGCGCTGAAGCCCTGCTCCCTAGAGCTCGGCGGAAAATCGGCGGGCATCCTGCTGGACGATACCGATCCGGAGATTGCGCTGAAATCAATGGTTAACGGCGGATTCCTAAACAGCGGTCAAACCTGCAACGCGCTGACACGGATTCTCGTACCAAACGCCATGCTGGACGATGCAGCCGCGCAGATCGGCGCGTTGGCTGAAAAGATGACCGCGCGACTTGGTCCGGTGATCTCGCAGGTACAATATGACCGCGTGCAGGGTTTTATTACTCGGGCGGACAAGGATGACGCTGTCACGTTGATCTCCGGAGGTCGAGGACGCCCCGAGGGCAGAGACGACGGCTTTTTTGTGCGGCCAACCGTGTTTGTGTCAAAAAACGCCAACACTGAAATTGCACGGGATGAGGTCTTTGGCCCCGTCTTGGTAGTGCTGGGATACGGCGATGACGATGATCTGATCGAGCTGGCCAACGGCACTGACTACGGCCTGGCTGCCGCGATCTGGGGCAACGACGCTGCCCGCATCGATGCGATCACCAAACGTTTGCGTGCAGGTCAGATCGACGTGAACGGAGCGCCCTTCAATCCCCGTGCGCCGTTTGGCGGATTTAATCAATCGGGCAGTGGCCGCGAAATGGGTCTGTACGGTATCCGTGAATTCCAGAGCCTGGTGTCTGTCCAGAAAAATGTTTGATTCAGATGGGCTGCGCTGCGCCTTTTTGAAGCCGCGCTTGCAGATCAGCTCCGCACAAGATCAGAAGCTTGTGGTCGTGCATATATATGCAGCGCAGCGAGGCAGTAGAACTGATCTACCGCGCGGGGGCCGCTGGGCATGGACGCAACGTGCTTGTCATGCCCAGCAGGGGACAGGCGTTACCCGAAGATCGAGTTGTCCCGCCGCATCAAGTGCTTGGCGATGATGATCTGCTGAATCTGCGTGGTACCTTCGTACAGGCGTAACAGCCGTACGTCACGATAGAAACGCTCGGCCTTGTATTCGCTTATGTAACCCGCACCACCGTGAATCTGAACGGCCCTGTCGGCGACTCGGCCGACCATTTCGGTGCAGAACATCTTGGTGCAGGCGGCGGCCATGTTCAGTTCGTCGTTCCGGCTGCCCGGGGGCACGCTGTCGTAATGGGCAGCTGCTTTCATCAGCATGGATTTCGCAGCAAAGAGTTCGGCTTGACTGTCGGCAAACATGCCCTGGATAAGCTGGAAATTGGCGATCGGCTGACCGAACTGCTTTCGATCCAAGGCATATGTCATGGCGTCCCGTATCAAACGATCCGCCATTCCGCAGGCCTGTGTCGCGATATGCAGCCGGCCGCGGTCAAGCACCTTCATCGCGGTGTAAAATCCCTTTCCGGGAGTCCCGCCAATAATGTTTTCCGCCGGTACGCGAACATCTTCGAGGATCACATCAGCGGTACGGGTGCCCCGCTGGCCCATTTTCTTATCGTGTTTGCCGATGGTCAGACCATCGAGTCCCGCCGGAACGATAAAGGCTGAAATACCCTTGGCCCCCGCTTCGCCCGTCCGGGCCATCAACGTAAAGGCACCGGCACGGTTCGCATTGGTGATGAATCTTTTCGTCCCGTTCAGGACATAAAAATCGCCATCTTTCACCGCACGCGTCTTCAGCGATGCGGCATCCGATCCCACCTCGGGTTCGGTCAGGGCAAATGAAACCGTGATCTCGCCCGATGCGAAGCGCGGCAGCCAGGTCTGCTTTTGCTCTGCGGTGCCATCCATCAGAATTCCCTGCGAGCCGATCCCGACATTTGTTCCGAACAGTGACCGAAACGCGAAGGATGTATGGCTGATATCATAGATGAGTTCGGCTTCCTGCTCCATCGACAGCCCGATACCGCCGTATTCCTCGGGGATCGAAAGCCCGTAAAGACCCATTTCCTTGATGTCCGAAACGATCTCCTCGGGGATATTGTCGTTTTCCTCGACATAATCCTCGGCCGGGATAAGACGTTCGCGCACGAACCGCTGGACCGATGCTCGGAGAAGATTGAAGGTATCGTCGTCAAGTGCCATTTTCTAACCTTTGTTATTCGCGATTTGCAGGGACAATATTCGTCGAAGCCGCTTCAAAGTTTGTCGAACGCGCCGCTGCTGCGAGCCCGATCGATGTCTTCGTCGGAATATCCTGCCAGTTCTTCCAGTACTTTCCATGTGTTCTCGCCCCGCATCGGTGCCGCTCTCATCGCGCCGGCAAGCTTGCCGTCGAAGAAAATGGGACTCTGGATGTTGGGCACCCATCCAAGCTGCGGATGTGCAAGCTTGCCAACCAGCCCGAGGGATTTAGCCTCATTGCTGAGCAGGGCGTCCTTGAGATCGCGCACCTTTCCGGCCGGCACACGTGCCCGGGACAGTTTCGATTTGAGATCGTCCCAGTCGAGGGCAAGAAAGAAGGGTTCAAGGATCCCGAACAATACTTCGCGGTGGTGCAGACGGTCGGGACCGGTCCTGTATTTGTCCGAAGTCGCGATGTCCTCGCGCCCGACCACATCGCGAAACAGGCGCGCGAAGATTTCGGAATTACCGCAATGCAGGAAGAAACTTGCGTCCCTGCAGCGGAAAACGCCGGTCGGGCAACTGTCGGGGCTCGTATTCCCATGACGTTCGGGGGATGTACCCCGGCACAGCGTCTGCATCGCCGCATATCCAGTCATGGAAAGCGCGCTGCCGAAAAGCGGTACCTCTACATGGCTTCCCTCCCCGGCTGTCTGTCGACGCAACAGCGCGGAAAGAACGGCATTCGAAGCAAACAGCGCGGTAGCGATATCCATGACCGAGGAAGCAGTACGCACCCCTTCCCGGTCACCATAGCCGTTCATCGAGACGAACCCGCTTTCGGCCTGAACGACCGAGTCAAAACCGGGGCGGGCCGCGAACTCGGTGTTTTTGCCATAGGCGGAAACCGAGCAATACACGATCGAAGGCCGGATCTGACGGATCGTTTCATAGTCCAGACCGAGACGTTTCATCACTCCGCTTGAGAAATTCTCGATCAACACATCCGCGTTTTGCAGCAGGGCAAGAATGGCCTTTTTCCCTTCTGGATGTTTCAGGTCGATTTCCATGCCGAGCTTGTTACGGTTCGCCCAGAGATATGCTGCCCCTTCGTCGGGGGCCTCCTCATCATGGGGCGGATAGGAGCGGAAGCGATCGCCGCCCGGGGATTCTATCTTGACCACCGTAGCCCCCATGTCGGCCAGGAACATGCTTGCCAGGGGGCCAGCCAGATAATGTGTGAGATCCAAGACCAGAATACCGCTCAGGGGAGCTTTGTCGTTTACCTGGGCCGTGTCAGGAAGGGAGTCTATGAGATCGCGGTCAAACATCATCAGTATCCGTATTCGAGTGGGCACCGTTCCCGGTGCGATTGCGATAGGTGTCGTCTTGCCCGGCTCTGTCATCCGCCACCGAGATCACCCCCGTCCAGCAAGCTGTCGCTGTGACAAGCAATGCCAGCACAGCGAAGATCGCCAGGAACTTGAGGTAGTCGGTAAAGAAGAGGCTTCTTTCGCCGACATAGACCGAGGTCAGGCCCACAACGGCCAAGCAGAGAATGGATGCCATCGTTTTCATGGGCTTACCTCGTGCAGGTCTGTTTTGTGCAGGAACCGGGGATGGAACTGACTGCTGTCATGTGCTGTGTTCCGTGCCAGGCTGCGTTCTATAACGTTGAACCAGAAACATGCAGAGCAGGACCAGAAGGCCGAGAATGTCTGTCGCCCAGCCCGAAAACATCAGCAAAATGGAAGCACACAACAGTGCGATCCGCTCCACCCAGTGCAGCGCGCAGAACATCCACCCACACAGGGCGGCCGACAGGCTCGTTACCCCCAGAAGGGCGGTAGCGATGGCCAAGGCGATGGAACCGGGGGCGCCTATCAGCAGCAATTCCGGCCCATAGACGAACATGAACGGAACGATGAAGCCGGCGGCTGCCACCCTGAATGCGATCAGTGCTGTGTGTCCGGGCTTTGTCCCCGCCACACCGGCCGCGGCAAAGGCACCGAGTGCAACCGGGGGGGTGACATAGGAAACCACGCCAAAATAAAGCACGAACATATGGGCTGCCAGGGGTTCGACCCCGGTCCGTTCGAGGCCCGGAATAATGAGGGCCGCCAAGGTGACATAAACCGCCGTCGTCGTCATTCCCATGCCCAAGATGATTGCCGCGACAGCAGTCAACAGGAGCGACGGCAGCAGGCTGCCATGGGACAGTTCCAGAATGAGCCCACTGATCCTGAGGCCAAGGCCGGACATCATCACGGCTCCCACGATGATGCCTGCTGTCGCACAGGCCATCACTACGGGAACGGCGGCGCGCGCGGTATCTTCCAGGCATTCTACGAACCCGTGAAATGTCAGCCGTGTTTCGCGGCGAACATAAGACAGCGCGATCGTGGCCACACATCCGTAGAATGCTGCGATCGTAGGGGTGTATCCCATGATGAGGATAGTTGTAATGACGACGATCGGCAGCAGCATATAACCCCGTGTTCGCAGTAGCGGCCAAAGCTGGGGTATCTCGCTTTCCGGCAGCGCCCCCACACCGGCCTTCTTCGCCTCCAGATGGACAGTTACGAAAAGCGACCAGAAATATAGTACTGACGGGATGGCAGCGGCGAGCATGACCTCCCGGTAGGGAACGCCGGCAAATAGGGCCAGAATAAAGGCCGCTGCACCCATGACGGGCGGCATGATGACCCCGCCGGTCGAGGAAGAGGCCTCAATCGCGGCGGCGAGTTCGGGTTTGTAACCGCTGCGCTTCATCAGGGGAATGGTTACGGCGCCGGTCGTCACGACGTTGGCGATCACGCTGCCGCTGATCGTCCCGGTGCATGCACTGGAAACCACCGCCGCCTTTGCCGGACCGCCGGAATATTGTCCGGTCGCTGCCGTGGCGATATCCATCAACAACTTGCCCACTCCGGTTTTCAGGAGCAGCGCCCCGAAAAACAGGAACAACACCACATAGCCTGCGGTAACGGAAACGGGTATGCCCAGCAGGCCAGAGGTCTGGACGAAATTGGTGTCGACAAAAGCCTTCCAGCTGACGCTGGTTCCGCCCAGGATTCCGGGCAGGGCGCTGGATGTCAGGGCATGAACCATCAGCAGAACGGCCAGAAGCATCATCGCGATGCCAACCGCGCGGCGTGTGGCCTCAAGCACCAGGACGATCAAGATGGTGCCCATAACGACATCGGAAGTCGATAAATATCCGGTTTGCATCTGGAAAGCGTCCGAATCCCGGATGACGTAGATCAGGATCGCCACGCTCAGTCCCGCGGCTACCATGCGCGTAGCGGCGTCGAGGCGCCGGGCGCTTGTCGAGGCTATTTCGCCACTTGCCGGGAACAACAGGTAACACAGTGTCAGCGCAAGACATACATGCGTCAACCTGAAGTTCATTGCACCGGGTGCAGGATAGTACCCGAAATACAGGTGATACAGTGAAAATAACACTGACAGGAAAAGGATGACGAACTTCGCGGATGTCCGGTATATAAGGGTATTCATCTGTCACCATCGCGTTGAAGAGTTCCGAGCGATACGGATATGCTCTTTCCAGAAAACCTTGGACGGCATCAAAAGGCCTTGACCGTTCACAGGGTGCCGATGCCCGCATGAAAGTGCGCACCGGCCGGAACCCGGTCCGGGGCGCACGCCCTGGATGTCACTCGTCTACCGTGACGCCCTGTTCTTCGAGATAGCGTCTGGCCCCCGGATGGAAGGGGATGGCCGCAGCGTTCGACGAGGCTTGCGGGTCGAATGCTTCGCTTGCCTGGCCTGGGAACAGATCGACCAGTTCGTCGCGATGCTCGTAAAGGGTCTTCACCATGTCATAGGCGCGCTCTTCGGGCAGGTCTTTGTTCACGACGAACACTTGCATGACGCCGATGGTCGGAATGGGCTCGTCCACGAACTCATACATCTCGCTGGTGATTTCGTCGGCGAAGAAAATGCCGCCGGCGTTTTCCTCCGACTCAAGGATGTTGGCTCTAACCTCGCCATCGATGGGAATGAGACGTACCCCCGGATTGCTATCGAGGCTCATGATCGTCGAGGCTGCACCGCCCAGAAAGAACAGCGCATCCAGCTGGCCGTTGACCATCATGTTCATGCCATCGTCATGGCCGACGCCGAAGACGTTACCGCCATTGGACTGGATGCCGTCGAAGGTCAGTTCGACCCCGGTTTTCAAGACCATCGCGGCGATGTCCCGCGTGCCCCAACCAATCGGGGTGGGGTTGATGCGCTTGTCAGCCAGGTCTTCCAGTTTCTGAATATTACTGTCTTTGGGCACCGCAACCTGGAGTTTTCCCGGGGCGATGGCGGCGAGAATGCGAAGATTTCCGAGTTTCTCGCGGAAAGGTGCTTCGCCCTCGTATGCCTTCTGAGCCAGATCTGTATAGATGATTCCGACATCTGCTTCCTTGGCATTGACCTGTCGGGCATTTGGAACCGAACCACCACCTGAACTGGTCACCGTCAAACCATCGATATTCTGTTCAAGGACCTGCGCATAGCGCGCGCCCAGCGAATACCAGAGCCCCCCGGGCGAAGCCGTCACGATCTTCATCCGATTGGTGTCGGCATGTCCCACGGATGCAAAAAAGAACGTTGATGCAATCGCCGAGGCCAAAAGCCCACGCTTTGCCGTTTTAAGATGTGTGAAAATACCCATTTCTTCCTCCCTTTGACGTCCTGCAACAGTTGAAAACGATCTGCTCCCTTCCTGTCGGGCGGCGCAGACTGCAGGCCGCCGTATCGAAAGGTCGGTTACATACTGTTCACTAAGTGAACGATTAGATCACTAAATGCATCAACACTAATATGCACTCTGCAATGACCTGTCCAGTATTTTTTCAGGATTCCGCAATCGCCTGCCTCTCAGCGCCCATGCAACAGGCGTGTATTGACAGGTCGTGCCAAGGCCGATAGCGTTAGAAAATATTCACCTAGCGAACAATATAATCACTAAGTGGCCACATGAAAAACAACAGATCCATTGAGCGATGCTTGCTGATATTCCGTATGTTTCGCGTTAATCCGCATCCGACAGCCAGTGAACTTGCGCGTTTGACCGATCTGCCGCGGGCGACCGTGTTGCGCTTTCTACATACCCTGGAGAAAGAAGGTTATACCGCCCGGGATCACGAGCGCTGGCGGCTGACCGCAAAGGTTCTTGAGATTGGATTTGCCGCGCTCGACAGTGCCAATATAAATGAACTGGTCCAGTCAAGCCTTGACGCGCTTGCCAACAGTTTTGCCGGAACAGCGAACATTGGCGAACGGTCCGAAGATCGGGTTACGATTATTGCGCGCGCCGTAGCCAGCCCGCAGATCCGTCGTTTTCATGTTACGAACTTGCGCGTTGGCAGCACGCTCCCCAACGACAGCGCGTTGTGCCAAGCCCTATCTCTGACCCCACCCGACGAATACGGCATGAAGATTTACGAGGACGTCAATCAGATTTCGCTGGCGGTGCTGCTCCACAGTGGAAAGAGCAGGCTTCTGTCACTCGGGATATCGACGAGCCGTGATGTTCTGCACGATGAGAAAAGCATCAAGGACGCGGTGGCAGTCATCAAGAACGAAGCACAACGCATTGGTCGCATCATGGGTATCGACCCGGTTTATTGATGAGACCATGACATCCTTTCTTAAAAAATCAATGACATAGAGGTGATCCCATGATCGACAGCAATTTCACCGATGGAATCCTTGAGATTTGCATCAATCGGCCGGCCAAGAAGAATGCTCTGAGCCATGACATGTATCATGAGCTTGAGCGATTGTTCCGCGAGTACGGGCGGCTTACTTCATGCAGTGCGATCGTCATCTACGGTGCCGGAAACTCGTTTACGGCGGGAGCCGATCTCAACGATTTCAAGACAAAACGGGAACGGGGTGATTCTCCGGCGGTGAAATTCCTCCGCGCGCTCTGCGATTCCAAGGCGCCGGTGATCGCGGCGGTGGAGGGTGTGGCCGTCGGCATTGGGGCGACCTTGCTACAACATTGTGATTTCGTTTATACGACTTCGGGCACCCGCTTCCGGATGCCATTCGTCGCCCTGGGCCTGGGGCCCGAAGGCGCCTCGTCCTATCTGCTGGAGAAGATCGTCGGGCAGCGGAAAGCGCGCGACTGGTTGATGACGGGCCGGTTTTTCGATGGTCGGGAAGCTCTTGAGGCGGGTTTCGTCACCGAAATCGTCAATGACGGCGCCACGCTGGAAAGAGCGCGCGAAGTCGCAAGGCGACTGGGCGAACTGCCGATCAATAGTGTGCGGACGACAAAAACCATGCTCGGTGAATGGTATCATTCCCAGACCCATTCGGCCTTCGATAACGAAGTCAGGATGTTTGCAGCACAGCTGGCATCGGCGGACACCCAGAACACTATCATATCGACAGGCAAGGCAGGCGGCTGACGCCCGCCCAGCCAAGCCTTCACCAACAAAGCAGGATACTTCTTATGTTAGAATCAGTTGACCGGATCCTGGTCGTCGTCAATGACCTGAATGAGGCGCAGGAGAACTATAGCAACATCCTGGGCGCGTCGCCGGTTCGGGACTACCACAGCGACTTTCTGGCCGCCAATGTCAGAGTGCTGGCCTTGGGCAAAAGCTGGGTCGAGTTGTGCCAACCCGATGGCGATGGTCCGGCCATGAGGCGGCTTCGGCGTTCTGGCGAAGGATTATTGTTCGGAGGCGTGACGGTCGCCAATCTCGATCTCTTTTCAGACCACCTGCAACAAAAATCCATTGATCATACCAAGGCGGACGGGCGGATCTATATCGGTGGCGGGCAGCTGTATGGCCTACCCCTGGCCGTAAGCGCGTCAGTTGCCCAAACCTCTGGCCAGGAAAGCGCCCTGACCGCGTTTCTCTACGAACTGACTGTCGTCCTGAAGACGAAATGGACCAAAGTTGCCGAAGATTATTCCGATTATTTCGGTTTGGACGCTGGCCGCCAGGTCGGTATTACCTTTCCGCGCTTCGGATATGAAGGCAGTCTGCTGATGTTCGATGATGATCATCTTGACCGGATCGAATTGTCGGAAGCCCACGACCCCGATTATCCCATGGGGCGGTTTTCGTCCAAGCACGGTGACGGCCTTTATATGTGCTATGTTGAAACCAACGATCTTGCCGAGGTGATATCCCGTCTTGAGCGCCACGGCGCGCGCTATGTCCGCCGCACCGAAACGCCGGTCGAACGAGACGGATTGTGGCTTCACCCATCCGCACTCAATGGGGTGCTTATGGGGGTGTCCCGCAAGACGCTCGCTTGGCAATGGTCCGGCAAGCCCGACCGGGTCGAGCCGCTGGATTAACAGGTGCACTTTGCCGGACTGAAAAGGTCGCTACCTGGTTCGCCACAAGTCAAGTGATGACCCGTGCGAGATTTTGCGCAGTCACCATCTAAAGGAGTCGCAGCCAGTAGCTGACCAGAGTTTCGTGCGTGCCACTGACGGTGGTGGAATTTCCTGCGTCAGATGGAAGTGGGCGCCCAAGAATATATTCAACGTGAGTGTCGCGTGTTTCGGGCTCGCTTGCTAACCAATCTCATCAAGATTTAACAAAAGAGGCAGATCATGAAGGTATTGGTACCTGTCAAACGCGTAATTGACTACAACGTGAAAGCCCGCGTGAAGGCGGATGGCAGCGGTGTCGATTTGGCGAATGTGAAGATGTCGATGAACCCGTTCGACGAGATCGCGGTGGAAGAGGCGATCCGCCTGAAGGAAAAGGTCGTGGCCGAAGAGGTCGTGGCCGTCTCCATCGGCGTCAAGCAGGCGGCCGAGACGCTGCGCACCGCGCTTGCCATGGGCGCCGACCGCGCCATCTTGGTGGTCGCCGCCGATGACGTGCACCAGGATATCGAGCCGCTGGCCGTCGCCAAGATCCTCAAGGCGGTGATCGACGAGGAACAGCCGAAGCTGGTCATCGCCGGCAAGCAGGCCATCGACAATGACATGAACGCCACCGGCCAGATGCTCTCGGCGCTGCTGGGCTGGTCGCAGGCCACCTTCGCCAGCAAGATCGAGATCGAGGGCGATGCCGCCCGCGTCACCCGCGAAGTGGACGGCGGGTTGCAGACCATCGAGGTCAGGCTGCCGGCGATCGTGACCGCCGATCTGCGTCTCAACGAGCCGCGCTATGCCAGCCTGCCCAACATCATGAAGGCCAAGAAGAAACCGCTGGATGAGAAGACGGCAGCGGATTACGGCGTCGACGTGAGCCCGCGCCTCGAAATCACTGGCACGCGCGAGCCCGAGGGCCGCAAGGCCGGTATCAAGGTCGGCTCGGTCGACGAGCTGGTTGCGAAACTGAAAGAAGCGGGGGTCGTGTAATGGCTGTTCTGTTGCTTGGAGAAGTCACCGGGGGTGAACTCAGCGTCGATGCCACCTCGAAAGCCGTGGCCGCGGTCAAGGCGCTTGGCGAAGTGACGGTGCTCTGCGCCGGGGCCTCTGCCAAGGATGCCGCGCAGGAAGCGGCAAAGATCAACGGCGTATCGAAAGTGCTGGTCGCCGAGGATGCGCGCTACGGCCATCGCCTGGCCGAACCGACGGCGGCACTGCTGGTCAGCCTGGCGGGCGATTACGAGCATATCGTCGCCCCCGCAACCACCGATGCCAAGAACATCATGCCGCGCGTGGCCGCACTGCTGGATGCGATGATCATCTCGGATGTCTCGGCGGTGATCGATGCCGAGACCTTCGAGCGCCCGGTCTATGCCGGCAACGCCATCCAGACGGTCAAATCGAAGGACGCGAAAAAGGTGCTGACCGTGCGCACCGCCAGCTTCGATGCGGCGGGCGAAGGCGGGCCGGCCCCGGTCGAGGAGATCGCGCCGGCCGACGATCCCGCCCTGTCGAAATGGGTTGCCGACGAGGTGGCCGAAAGCGACCGGCCCGAACTGACCTCGGCGGGCCGGGTGGTCTCGGGCGGCCGCGGCGTCGGCTCCAAGGAGGACTTCGCGATCATCGAGAATCTGGCCGACAAGCTGGGCGCCGCCGTCGGCGCCAGCCGCGCCGCTGTGGACAGCGGCTACGCCCCGAATGACTGGCAGGTCGGCCAGACCGGCAAGGTCGTCGCGCCCGAGCTTTACGTGGCCGTCGGCATCTCCGGCGCGATCCAGCACCTCGCGGGGATGAAGGACTCCAAGGTCATCGTGGCGATCAACAAGGACGAGGAAGCCCCGATCTTCCAGATCGCCGATTACGGACTGGTCGGCGATCTCTTCACAACCGTGCCGGAACTGATCGAAAAACTGTAGGATCGGTCATCACTTATCCTGTCGACAACTAGCCAAAAGCCCGCCATTTTGGCGGGCCTTGTCCGTTCAGCGCGGCATCTGGCCGCCCTTGAACCTTTGCATCAGAACCATCTCCGCCCTGGGGCGCGTGGGTTTGGCGGCCGGTTGCGATTTCGTCATCGCTCACCACCGAAACGCTCCGTCGACTGTCGGAACTACCTAGGATAGCTGATTTTCAACCCATTCAGCACCCCGCCACCGCGGATACCATACCGAAACTACTCGCCGCGTGCGGCGTGGCGCAACCTTGGGGTGTGTTCGGCAAAACTAACCCTGTCCAAATGGTGCGGGTACAAGAGAAGCGCCCGAGAGGCGGCGTTGTTCACCGGCGTGGGCCGATCAGGCCACCGCTGTGAAGAGGCGGCCATCAATTGCCAATTACGTTTTGTGCAAAACGCTACAACTCGCTTTACTTTGGTATGTCCAATCCGGTATACCTTCTAGTGCTAACCACTGTGATTCATGAGAGGCGAGACAATGGCCGGACCCTTGGTCGGAATGAAAGTTCTTGATATGTCCCGAATTCTTGCCGGGCCTTGGCTGGGGCAGATTCTGTCGGATTATGGTGCGGATGTCTGGAAGGTCGAACGCCCAAAGATCGGTGACGACACTCGTCAATGGGGACCTCCCTTCATTGAATTTGATAAAAACAAGGGCCAGGACGCGGCCTATTTCTTTGCGGCGAACCGTGGCAAGAGATCCATCTGTCTCGACCTCAAGGATCAGGACGATCTGTCCGTCTTGCGCAGTCTCGCTGACAAGGCCGATGTGTTGATCGAGAACTACAAGTTAGGCGATCTGCGCCGTTACGGACTTGATTTCGAGACACTCCGTAAAACAAATCCGGGCCTCGTCTATTGTTCGATTACTGGCTTCGGACATACTGGTCCGTATCGGGAGCGTGCCGGTTACGACATGGCAATACAGGCGATCGGTGGCATCATGAGCCTGACCGGGGAGCGCAAGGATCGCCCGGGTGGTGGAGTGCAGCGTGTCGGAGTGCCGATCGCCGATTTGCTGACCGGTACTTATGCGGCCTCGGCCGTGATCGCGGCGTATCACCACAAGCATCTGACCGGCGAAGGCCAGCATATTGACATGTCGCTCCTGGATACGATGGTCGCTTGTCTGGCCAACCAGAACATGAACTACCTCGCGAGCGGCATCGCACCTGAACCAATTGGTAATGAACATCCTAACATCGCTCCCTATGGGGTGTTTGGCACTTCAGACGGTGCGTTTGTTCTGGCGGTTGGCAATGACCGTCAGTATCTCGCCTTTTGCCGAGTCGCAGGTCTGGACGATGCAGCAAGCGACGCCCGGTTCGTCAACAATTCTGAACGATTGCGGCACCGAGAGGCATTGACTAAGTTGGTAACGGAGCGGACTCAGCAGGACAGCACTGCATACTGGATTGAGCAACTGAGCGCAGCTGGAGTGCCTTGTGCACCGATCAACGAGCTGGATAAAGTACTGTCAGATCCACAAATTCTAGCCCGCGACATGCTGGTGGATTTGCCGCATTCCGGCACCGGTACGGTCCGGCTGGTGGCCAATCCGGTTCGCTTTTCAGGTACCAAGATCGAATACAGGGCTGGCCCGCCGTTGTTGGATGAGCATCGCGATGCGATTCTGGAAATCGCGCAACACGGGCAGACTGAACAAATGGATCGGTAACTTGGAAAACATTTATCAGGCGCATAGTGTAAACCTCTCCGGCAAACTTGGAGCGGTTCGGAATGCTATGATATTGGGTAGTCGAGGCTGGTCGCCGGCCGTCTGTATCTGAAAGGTAGTCTTTGAAAAATCAGAAAACCATCGGCAGTCTGCTGAACTTCATCCGTGACCGTAAGTACGAAAGCGGTGAGCGTCTTCCTTCGGAGCGCGAATTAGCCCTGAAGTTTGGCATCACTCGGCAGTATATTCGGGAAGCGATAACCACGCTGGAAGCGATGCGGGTGGTCGAGCGGCGGCCGAGTTCGGGCATTTTTTTGCGGGACCTGAATAGCGAAAGCAGTTTCGAGGCGCTGGTACTGCACGCCGAGTCCGGCCTTCCATTGCAGCCCAAGGAGGTCGCCGACGCGCTGGAGACCCGCCTCGTGCTGGAGGTGCAGGCGGTGGAGTTCGCATGTATGCGGCGTACCGACGAGGATATCGTCAAGCTGGAAGGGAACTTGGAGAAAACGCGGGCTAGGCTGGATAAATCCGATTCCATAGAAGTCGAAGACCGCGAGTTTCATCAGTTGATCGTGGCTTCGACGGGCAACCATGTGCTTGTCAGGCTGGTCAACTCATTCTTCGAGATGTCCCATTTGCGCCGCAAACTTTTTTTTGCGGACCAAGCACATTGTCGACGGTCATATGAAGAGCATAGAAGCATCTTCGAGGCTATACAGGCACACGATTCAGCTACTGCGAGCGAGGCGATACATGCCCACCTGTCACAGACGATGAAAAGCTGGGAAGAGCTTCTGACGGCAGGCAGCGACACTCCAGAATAACCAATACACTATTCGCCATCGCGCGCTGGTTTTCCGGAATTGCCGAACATCGATGCCCAAGCCTCGGTGCCGGGCTTTGCCTCCCACTTCTTGGCTTCTGACATGACAGACAGTCCCGCGCGCACGGCGGGGCGAGTCTTTACAGCGTCATACCAGCGCTGGATATTTGGGTAGTCTGCCAGATCCTGACCCTGCATCTTGCGCGGCCGCACCCAAGTGAAGGTTGCTATATCCGCTATGGAATAATCTCCTGCCAGATAATCCCGGCCGTCCAGGCGAGTGTTCAGCACTTGGTACAGACGCGTCGCTTCGTCCGTGTAACGTTTGAACGCATAGTCGATCTTTTCCGGAGCATAGACCCTGAAATGATGTGCTTGACCGAGCATTGGGCCAAATCCGCCCATCTGGAACATCAGCCATTCCATCATCTCGATCCGGGCACGCGGATCGCTGGGTATCAGGCGCTCGGTCTTTTCGGCCAAATAGAGAAGGATCGCGCCGGACTCGAAAACACTGATCGGCCGATTGCCTGGCCCATCGAGATCGACGATAGCCGGGATCTTGTTGTTTGGACTGATCGCCAGGAAATCGCGGGCAAACTGGTCGCCCGCGGTGATGTCGATCGGCTTGACGCTGTAGGCAAGCCCCACTTCCTCAAGCATGATCGTCGCCTTGTAGCCGTTCGGCGTGGGCCAGAAATAGAGATCGATCATGGCTCGGCTCCTCTTCAGGCAGTCAGTTTCAAGCCATTCGGCCGGTCGATCAATAGTCCCGGATTCATGATCCAGGCCGGATCGAGCTCTTTCTTGGACGCCGCTAGCATGCGCGCGTAGACAGGATCGATCTCTTTGTCGAAGAAGGGCTTGAAAGTCCGTCCCACTGCATGGTGATGGGTGATTGTTGCCCCCAACTCGATCAGTGCTTCGGAAGCCACGTCCGACAGGGCCTGATAATCTTCGAGACAGCGGTCATGGCTTGAGGGCGCCATGATCGAGTAATAGGGGGCCGGGCCGTCCGGATAGAGAAACGAGAACCGCCGACAGACGATGCCGCCCCCGGTAATACGCTTCTCGGCATCGGCGACGCGGCGCATCAATTCGCCGTCGATCTCCTTGAACTTGTCCCAAGTATAGGCGGTCTCGAAGGTAAAGCTGACGATTCCCATCGCGGCCCGGATGTGCATCAGATAGGGCAGATAGCGAAACTGCTTGCGCCAGCTTCCCTGCGCTCCGGAGCGGCTGGTCTCAAGGGCGTCCGTCCCGGTACCCGCCTGCTGACGAACGATACCGCCGTGATCGCGGCAGATCTCGAGTCCACGCTCCAGCCAGGCATCCATCGGATGGTCGGCCGATTCGAACCCGAGCAGCAACATCGATTCGGTGCCATCGCCCGCACCGTAGAAATATGCGTCCTTCTCATCGAGATACCGGCAATTGGCCGGGAACAAGCCCGCCTGCGTGATCTGCCGCACCGCATCTGCACCCTGGTAGAAATCCTTGAACGCGATCGAGGCATTGGCGCGAAACTTGACCCGGCCCTGCAGTCGCATCCAGGCTTCGGTGATGATCCCGTGCGTGCCTTCGGATCCGATGAAGGCGCGGTCCGGGTCCGGCCCGGCGCCAGATCCGGGCAGGCGCCGGTTTTCCAGCGTGCCGGTCGGGGTCACGACACGCAGGCTCTGCACCGATTCGTCGATATGGGTCAGCATAGTGGCGTAATGCCCCGAGGATCGCGTGGCGATCCACCCGCCCAGCGACGAGAATTCCCAGGATTGCGGGATGTGGCGCAGGGTGTAGCCATGGGGCTTCAACCCCTCTTCCAAGGCTGGTCCAAGGATGCCGGCCTGAATCCGGGCGCAACGCGACACATCGTCGATCTCCAAAATCTTGTTCATGTTGCCGAGATCGATGATGACCGCACCGTCGCAATCTTCGGCCGGGGCAAAGAAGCCCCCCGTGACGCTCGAACCGCCGCCGAACGGGATCGCGGCATAGCCATGCTCTCCGCACCAGTCCAGCACCGCACGAATTTCGTCTTCATCGCGGGGATAGGCGATCACATCGGGCGGGTTGTCGAAGTTCCGGCGATAGATCTGAACCATATCCTTGAAGCCCTTGCCGTAGGTATGAACGACCCGGTCCCATTTTTCGGTGGTGCAGAAATGCGCGATCGAGGCTGGTGGCGTGATCCGCGGCGCGCGTAGCTCGATCTCGTCCAATGTCGGGTCCTTCAATAATTCGAACCCTTCGACACCTAACCGTTTGGCGATTCGGTCGCACATCGAATCGATTTCGGATTGCGGAACCTCGTCGCCCTCGTAACCCCAAGTCCAGAACTTCCGCTTACGGCCGTAATACCGCCCTTCAGTCTTAGCCAATTTCCAGTCTCCTCCAGTTTCCATCATGCCCTGCACAGAGCGTGGGCGCTCTCGGCAGAGATGATATGTACATCAGTTCGGTATAACCAAATTGGACAACCAATTATTATCTGTCAAGCGGCATCTCTATGGCCTGATGTTTGGAATGCGACGGAACTCCGGCGTGAAAATCCTTGGCCGTGTCCCAACGCTTGGTGTAAGAGGCCGCGCGCGGAGCCCCCGGCGTAGCGCAGCGCGCGGCCGGTGGTGACGCTGGCGGCCACCGTCGATCTTCGGCAAAGGTTTGGGTTGCAACACTCGAAACCAAAGACGGAGATGACGATGACCGATGAGAGAATGACACTGCTTGAGCTGGTTGAACAGCAGGCCGATGGCGATCTTGTGCGTGAGATGTTGGCCTTCGCCGCCGAACGGATCATGGAGGCGGAGGTCGAGGCGCGGACGGGCGCGGCCAAGGGGACGCGCTCGCCGTTGCGGGAAGTGCAGCGCAACGGTTACCGCGACCGCGACTGGGACACCCGTGCTGGCCGGATCGCGCTGGAGATCCCGAAGCTGAGAAAGGGGAGCTATCTTCCCAGCTTCCTGGAGCCGCGCCGCACGGCCGAGAAGGCCCTCGTGGCCGTTATCCAAGAGGCTTATGTCCACGGCGTCTCGACCCGCTCTGTGGACGATCTGGTGAAGGCCATGGGCGCGGGCGGTATGTCAAAAAGCCAGGTCAGTCGGCTTTGCGCCGACATTGACGAGCGGGTGAGCGCGTTCTTGGGTCGGCCGCTGGAGGGGGCCTGGCCCTACCTCTGGCTGGATGCGACCTATGTGAAGGTGCGCGAGGGCGGCCGGATCGTGAGCCGCGCCGTGATAGTAGCCGTGGCGGTCAACGAGGACGGAAAGCGCGAGGTTCTGGGCGTTGCGACCGGCCCTTCCGAAGCCGAAACCTTCTGGACCGACTTTCTGCGCTCCCTGGCCGACCGCGGCCTGCGCGGCGTGAAACTGGTCATCGCCGATGATCACAAGGGCCTTCGGGCGGCGGCACGCCGCGTCTTCAACGCCACCCACCAGAGGTGCCGGGTTCACTGGATGCGCAACGCCTTGGCGCACGCCCCGGCCAAGCAACGCACGGCGGTGGCAGCGATGCTGAAGACGATCTTCGCCCAGGAAAGCAAGGCCGATGCCGAGGCTCAGTGGGACACCGTTGCGGATGCCCTGCGCGAAAAGCAGGACAAGCTCGGCATCTTTATGGACGCCTCGCGCGACGACGTGCTCGCCTACATGGACTTCCCGCGCGAGCACTGGCCCCAGATCGCGTCCACAAATCCGCTGGAACGGGTGAACCGCGAGATCAAGCGGCGCACCGATGTCATCGGTATCTTTCCCAATGATGCCGCCATCATCCGGCTCGTCGGAGCGATCATGCTCGAGACCAACGATGAATGGACGGTCGCGCGGCGATACATGAGCCTTGAAACTCTCGCCCGCGTGAACGACAGTCCTAACGTCAGGTTGCCCGCTGTGGCGTCCTGATCAGGCTCGGGCCTTTCCGAAGGTCGGCGCTCTTACACCATTCGATGGGACACTATCAAATCCTTGACCCAAAAGTAGAATCGCATATTCTGATGTGACCAAATCGGTAATACCAAGTTGGTCTGACGTTCATCTGGAAAGGGGGAGGCTAATCGCGCCTGACCAGGATTGGGACCTGCCGAAACCAAATATGCCAACATGTTCTAATGGCATGAAAAACAGGTGAATTTTGACGACTTACTTTGTGTCATCTTGCTCAGGGAGGAAAAATGAAACTTCAGGGAAAAGTTCTATGCTCAGTATTGAGCTCGGCGCTGCTTGCGGCAACGTTGGTGGTGTCAGAAACGAATTCGGTGTTGGCCGAGTACCCCGATCGCCCAATCCAGGCGATTGTGCCTTGGGGGGCTGGTGGCGGTGCCGATGGAATCGTGCGCAAGATCATGAGCATCGCCGAACGCGACCTTCCGCAATCGATCTTTGTTGAGAACCTGGACGGTGGCGTTACGTCCATCGGCATTAACCGTCTCATGAAGTCACCTGCCGACGGCTATACCCTTGGTGCGCTGACCTATGACAGCATCTGTTGTCAGACGCGGCCAAACGAGGAGGTAGACCAAGCGTAAAAGCAAAGGTCAAATAGGCCACAACGCCCGAGCGTTGCGGCGAGTCGCGGAGAATTGCTTTTCGATGGGCCCGCGGCGATCGAGGACTAAAGACACCCCTGCGCTGCAACGGCACCCTGATGATAGAGGCCAAATCCTGACGACTAGTGCTCACTGCAATCGATGACGGCCAGATGCAATCTTAAATACAAAGCGAAGTATGACTTATCCGAACGTCCAACTCTTTATCGACGGCGCATGGCGCTCAGGCGGTAGCGGCGAGGTGATCGACGTTGTGAACCCGGCGACCGAAGAGATTATCGGCAAGGTTGCCTCAGCCACTGCTGAGGATCTCGATGCGGCGCTGGAAGCTGCCCAGGCCGGATTTCAAGACTGGAGCGCCGTGTCTGCCCATGCACGTTCCGCAATCTTGCGCGATGCC
Source organism: Sagittula sp. (assembly GCA_042088665.1). Taxonomy (GTDB): domain Bacteria; phylum Pseudomonadota; class Alphaproteobacteria; order Rhodobacterales; family Rhodobacteraceae; genus JBELMB01. The sequence continues at coordinate 1,850 of JBELMB010000062.1, read as the reverse complement.
GCGCAGATTTTGCGCGACCGTGTCAACCGCATCTCCGAGATCTTGACGCTGGAACAGGGCAAGCCACTACGGCAGGCTAAGCTCGAAGTGCTGGCTGGGGCCGAGATGATCGAATGGTGCGCTGAAGAGGCGCGTCGGAGCTATGGCATGGTCATCCCCGCGCGCAGCCCGGGTGTGCTTCAAATGACCTTGCGCGAGCCGGTCGGGCCAGTCGCGGCCTTTGCCCCATGGAATTTTCCAATCAATCAATGCGTGCGCAAGCTGGCGGCAGGGCTTGCAGCAGGTTGTTCCTTTGTATTGAAGGGGCCGGAGGATACGCCGGGCTCACCCGCCGAACTGGTGCGTGCCTTTGTCGATGCTGGGGTGCCAGCGAATACTATCAATTTGGTTTATGGTGATCCGCCGAAGATCTCTGGCCATTTGATTCCGCATCCAGTGATCCGGAAGGTCAGTTTTACCGGCTCAACTCAAGTCGGGCGCCAGATTGGTGCGCTGGCCGCTAATCACATGAAACGGATTACCATGGAGTTGGGCGGCCACGCGCCAGTCATTGTCACCGAAGAAGCCGATCTGGATGCTGCGGTCAATCTGATGGTTCAGCAGAAATTTCGCAATGCCGGGCAGGTCTGCACCTCTCCCACGCGATTTATAGTTCAGGAACGGATCTTTGATCGCTATGTTGAGAAATTCGTGGACCAAAGCACGGCGCTGGTCGTGGGAGATGGGTTCGACGCTGCAACTGAGATGGGTCCGCTTATCAATCAGCGCCGGGTCGATACTGTCAGCGAGCTGGTCGACGAGGCTGTGGCCCTAGGGGCAATTCTTCAGACCGGCGGTGCGCGCATTGCTGGAAAAGGCTATTTCTACGCGCCTACGGTCTTGACCGAGGTGCCGATCACCGCCCGTATCCAGAACGAAGAGCCTTTTGGCCCGGTCGCGCTGATTAATCCATACCGGACGCTAGACGACGCTCTGACCGAGGCGAACCGGCTAGACTATCGGCTGGCATCATACGCATTTGCCAAAAGTGCCGCGACGATCGGGCTGCTGAGACAGGGGATCGCCGCCGGCATGCTGGCCGTTAACCATCTTGGGCTAGCCTTGCCTGAGCTTCCCTTTGGTGGGGTTCGCGATTCTGGGGTGGGCACCGAAGGCGGCGCCGAAGTCGTTGCACAGTTTTTGGATACGAAAATCGTCACGCAGATGGAAAAGGAAGGATGAGACGCCTTATGCGTCGCAACAAAATACCACTATCAAAAGGGAGAAATACATGAAAATCAAATTGAAATCCATTGCGCTTACGATTGCCATGACCTTGGGCCCTCTAACTGCCATGGCCGCGGAGATCAAATGGAGCATGCAGACATATGCAAGCACCGGCATGTCGGAATACAACACGCTGGTCACCAATTTCGCCGAGAAGGTCGAAAAAGCCTCAAATGGCCGGATGGAGATACAGGTCTTCCCGGCGGGACAAGTGGTGTCTTCGGCGGAGGTGCCCGAGGCCGTTCGCGCTGGAGCGCTCGATCTCGGCAATACTTTCTTGATGTATTATGCGAGCAAGGAACCAGCGCTTCAGGCTATTAACGAATGGCCAGCGGGTTTCGAAGATCAGCAAGGGCTGGACTGGTTCTATTCCGGGGGTGGCAAAGAATTGCTTCGTCCTGTCGCCGAACGCCACAACCTCTACTATCTCGGCGTCACGACGCTGTTGGGCGAAAATATCTGGTCCAACAAAAAGATCGGAGGCATTGACGATTTGAAAGGGCTCAAGCTGCGCACCTCCGGTCTGACCGCAGAATCCTTAGCTATTCTGGGTGCCTCGCCGGTCAGTATGTCGTCCGAAGACA
>JBELMB010000061.1:0-26868 GCA_042088665.1 Sagittula sp. | reverse complement strand
CAATCGCGCGCGTAGGGGTCTTCCAGTGCGGGCAGGACGGTGCCGGTGCAATCGCCAAAGCCGACGCGGTATCCCTCTCCGAGGGCTGCGCCGCGCAGGGTGAGCGTGTCGCCGTCTTCGAGAAAGCTGCGGATCTCGCCGGTGTCCAGAGTGACCGGTTCCTTGCCGCCCCATGCCAATTCCAGCAGCGCGCCGCGCTGGTGTTTTTCCGGGCCGGAGATGGTGCCGGAGCCCAGCAGATCGCCGGGCATCATCGGGCAGCCAGAGGTGGTGTGATGCGCCAGTTGCTGCGCCGAGGAGTAGTACATTTCCTTGTAGTTGGTCCGGGCGATCACGGTCTCGGACTGGCCTTCGGGGGCGAGGCCCACTTCGAGCGCAATGTCGTAGAGCATCGGCCCCGGTTCCTGCAGGTGGTCCAGCAGCGGGCGTTCACGGTCCGGCGTATCGGTGCGGAAAGGTTCCAGCGCCGCCTTGGGCACGATCCAAGGAGAGATCGTGGTGGCGGTCGCCTTGGCCTGAAAGGGGCCAAGCGGCTGGTATTCCCAGGCCTGGATGTCGCGCGCGGACCAGTCGTTCAGCAAAACGTAACCAAAGATCATGGCGTCGGCTTCCGCAACGGTCACGGGCCCATCGGAGGGGGTGCCGACGATGGCGCCCATCTCGAGTTCCAGATCAAAACGGGCACAGGGGGCAAAGCGGGGCAGGGGGTCGTTCGGCCCCTTGAGCTGCCCCCAGGGCCGACGGATCTGGGTGCCGGATACGACCACAGAGGACGCGCGGCCATTGTAGCCGATGGGGATCGAGAGCCAGTTGGGCGGCAATGCGTTTTCGGGGCCGCGGAACATGGTGCCCACATTGGTGGCATGGTGCTTGCCGGCGTAAAAATCGGTGTATTCGCTGACCGTGAAGGGCATCAGCATCTCGGTGCCAGCCTGTGGAACCATATAGGCGGTGAGCGCCTGGGGATCAGGCGCATCTGCCTTCAGCATCTCGGTCAGGCGGGTGCGCAGCGCGTCCCAGGCGGCGGGGCCGAGCGTCATGAACTCTGTCCAATCGCCAAAGAAGAAGACCTCGTCCTCGTCCTGCATCTGGATGTGACCATCGCGTTCCAGCGCCGTCACGTCGAGGATCATGTCACCAATGGCGACGCCGCAATGGGGCTCTCCGTCCTCGGAGGTGAAGCTGCCGTAGGGCAGGTTGTTGAGCGGGAAATCGGTCTCTGGCGTGTTGGCGCTGTCAACCCAGCTGCGGATCATGGGCATGGGAGAGGTCTTTCATGAGGGCTTGGCGTGTGGCGTCAGGAGAATGGCGCCAAGGGACGGGCGTCAGGGGACTGACTGGCGAGGGGACGGGATCAGGGTTTGGCGTCGGGTTGTTGTTCGGGCATGGCGGCGGCGATTTCGGGCAGGGCGTGCAGGCTCTGGTCGATCCGGTCGAGCCGGGCGAACGGCGCAAGGTCCAGCCCCCAGCGACGGGCATTGACCATTTGCCCCACAAGGCAGAGATCGGCCTGCGTCACGGTCTGGCCAAAGCAATACGGGCCTTCGGGTGCGACAAGCTCTTGCATCGCCGCAAAGCCGAGGCCGCACCAGTGGTTCATCCAGGCCCGGCCTTCCGCATCGGAATGGCCGTGCCCCTTGAAGTGTTTCACGACCTTGAGGTTGTTGATCGGGTGCACGTCGAGCGCGAGCGCATGCGCGGCGGCGCGCATCCTGGCCCGCGCGACGGGATCATCGGGCAGCAGGCTTGGTGTCGGGTGCACCTCGTCGAGGTAGTCGAGAATGGCCATGGATTGGGTCAGCACGGTGCCGTCATCGAGAACCAGCGTCGGAACGCCACCGATCGGGTTGAGCGTCGTGTAGGCGGGCGCGGCTTGCGCGCCCTCAAGCAGGTTCACGGAGCGGGTCTCGTAAGACAAGCCCTTCAGGTTCAGCGCTGCCCGCACGCGCAGAGACGTGGTCGAGCGCCAGTAGGAATACAGGATCATGTCGGTCCCTCCCGGAACGAACGCGGGGTGAACCCCGCGCTACCTCTGTTGGTGTCTGTGTCCGGCGGATGTGTCCCCGCCTTGGTCTTGCGCTGTATGGGGCGCAGTGTTGCGCCTTGGTTCGGTCTGGTCCCTTTTTGGCGTCTGCCCGGGATGCGCGTTTGTGCAAGCCGTGTGTGCCATGAAGGGCGGTCTGGGGTCAGTCCGGTCGTCTGTGGAAACGGGGCCCCGCGCCTGTGGAATGCTTGCCGGGTCCCCCTCCGGGAAGGCCCGGCCCGATGCGGAAGAGACCTCCTGCACCCTGACTGGGCCGCATCGTCATTTCTTCCCGGGCGTGCCGTCAAACTTCTTTTCGATGTCCTTCCAGCAGTCGATGTAATTGTCCTGCAGCGGCGCCTCTTGCGCGGCGAAATTGGTGAGATGCTGGGGAAAGCGCGTCTCGAACATGAAGGACATCGTATTGGTCAGCTTGTCCGCGCCGAGGTTGGCATTGGAGGCTTTTTCAAAGGCATCGCGGTCGGGTCCATGCGGCAACATCATATTATGTAATGACATACCGCCGGGCACAAACCCTTGTGGCTTTGCGTCATATTGCCCGTAAATGTTGCCCATAAGCTCGGACATGATGTTCTTGTGATACCATGGCGGGCGGAAGGTGTCTTCGGCGACCAGCCAGCGTTCCCGGAACAGGACGAAGTCGATGTTCGCCGTTCCGGGCACACCCGAAGGCGCTGTGAGCACGGTGAAGATCGACGGATCGGGGTGGTCGAACAGGATCGCGCCAACCGGGCAATAGGTGCGCAGGTCGTATTTGTAGGGCGCATAGTTGCCGTGCCATGCCACCACGTCAAGGGGGCTTTGGTCGATCCGGGTTTCGTGGAACTGTCCGCACCACTTGATGGTGAGGGTGGAGGGCACGTCGCGGTCCTCAAACGCGGCCACCGGCGCCTTGAAGTCGCGCGGGTTGGCGAGGCAATTGGCACCGATCGGGCCGCGGCCGGGCATCTCGAACTTCTGGCCGTAATTCTCGCAGACAAAACCCCGCGCCGGACCTTCGAGCACTTCGACGCGGTAGACGAGGCCACGCGGCAGGATGGCGATTTCCTTTGGCTCTATGTCGATGACGCCCAGCTCGGTGCAGAAACGCAGGCGGCCTTCCTGTGGGACCACGAGCATCTCGCTGTCGGCGGAGTAGAAGTAGCTGTCCACCATGCTGTCCGTGACGAGGTACACATGCGCGGCCATGCCCACCTGGGTGTTGACGTCACCCGCGGTGGTCATCGTGCGCATGCCCGTGAGCCAGGTCAGCTGCGCCACCGCTTCGCTGCTTGAGCGCGGGTCTGTTTGCGCTACTGCTTCGCTGCTTGAGCGCGGGTCTGTTTGCGCTACCGCTTCGCTGCTTGAGCGCGGGTCCGACGCCGACGGCATGGGCACGGGATCCCAGCGGTACTGACCAAGGCTGGTGACGTCCGGGTCCACATGCGGTGCGCTTTTCCAATAGGGCAGGTCGATCTTGGTGTAGCGGGCGGAGTGCTTTACCGATGGACGGATGCGGTAGGTCCAGGTGCGCTCTGGTGGATGTGCGGTAAAGGCGGTGCCGGACAACTGCTCTCCGTAGAGGCCATAGTCGCATTTCTGCGGGCTGTTCATGCCTTGGGGCAGAGCGCCGGGCAGAGCCTCGCTTTCGAAATCATTGCCGAAACCGGGCATGTAGCCCTCATGCGTGCCAGCGGTCTGCGGCGCGCGGATCATACCTTGAGGCAGGTCGTAGCGGGTCATGGCGCTCCTCCGGGGGTCAATCTCTTTCGCAATATTCGTTGCATATGCAATGAAGTCAAGGCTAATGTGGGCGGGACCTGCATCTTTGGAGAGTGCGCATGGCAGACAACGCCCCCTTGCCGGAGTTCGATCTGGCGCGGTTCACGCCCTACCGGCTGGCGGTGGCGGCAGAGCGCACATCGGAAGAACTGGCGCGGCAATACCGGGAGCGGTTTGGCATTTCGATCCCTGAATGGCGTGTGCTGGTCCATCTGGCACAGCCGCTGGACGGGGCGGAAACCGTGTCAGTCCGGGACATCGAGGCGCGCGTGGCGATGGAGAAATCCAAGGTCAGCCGGGCGGCCTCCCGGCTCGAAGCGGCGGGCTACGTGGCCAAGACCGTGGATGGTGGAGACCGGCGGCTGGTGCATCTGGCGCTGACAGCAGAGGGGCGGGATCTCATGGCGCAGATCCTGCCGTTGGCCCGGGCGTACCAACGGGAGGTCGAGGCGCGGCTGGGCGCGGCCTTTGCAGAGCTGGAGGCCGGGCTGGAGGCGCTGCTGGGGCGGCAATAGCTGTCTGACAGCGTGCCTTGGCGCGCCCGGCGGGGCCTTTGCGGGCAGCCCACCCAGTACCGAAAGTCGGAAATTGCGCAGCCCGCCCCCGGCACGGGACTTGGATATGGAGCCATTTCAGCGCCAAAGGCATCTTCTGCCTTCGGACAAGGAGGTCAGGCCCTGCGCGTTGCCAGGTCCTTACCGCACCACCAGCACGGCCTGCGTCGCGTGACGCACGACCCGCGCGGCATTGGGGCCGACGAGGTAGTTGCGCAGTTCCGGACGGTTGGCGCCCACCACGATTGCGTCGACCTCCAGCTTGCCCGCAAGCCGCAGAATCTGGTCGTAGATCGTGCCCTGCATCACATGGATCTGCGGCGCGGAACCTTCGGGCAGGGCCTTGGCGGCCCAGCCCTTCAGCGCGTCGGATGCCTCGACGATCATCTTTGCACTGTGATCAGCGCCAAAAGCGGCGCCCACCAGATTATAGCCCAGCTCTGGCACGACGCTCAGCACGTGCAGCTCGGCCCCGGAGAGGACCGCCAGCTCCCCGGCCTTTTGCGCCACGCGCGTGGCACCTGCCTCGTCGTTCAGATCGATGGCCATCAGGATCTTCTTGAACATCTCACCTCTCCTCAGAACGGGGGCTGTTCGGCGCGGCGACGCTGGATCAACACCAGTCCGGCCAACAAGAGCAGCGCAGGAATGAAAAAGAGCTCCTTGGGCAGGCGATCATTCTCCACTTCGATCTGGGTGATGACCACCGGGTCGTCACCGTAGTAATCGAATTCCACACCGCTGATCGGGGCGACCGCCGGCGGCGCACCAAAAGGTTCGTCAATGCGCAGCAGATCCCCCTCGCTCATCACCAGCAGCCCTTGGGCCGAGAGCGTTTCCGCCCCTGCCGAGGGCAGCACGATGGTCACGGGCCTGACCTCCAGCGTGTCAAAGTCCGGGCCTTCGACAGTGAACCGGATCTCCTTGCCTTCGGGGGTAGTGTTCATCAGCTCCAGCACCGCGGGGCCCTGCGCGGTGGTGTATTTGTCCGACACCTGATCGAGGAACCAATCGGGCCGGAACAGCATGAAAGCGATGAACAAAAGCGCGACCGTCTCCCATATCCTGTTCTTCGCGATGAAGTACCCCTGTGTTGCGGCGGCAAACAACAGCATCGCCGTGAGCGAGATGAAGAAGACAATGATCGCCTTGGCAAAGCCCACGTCGATCAGCAGCAGATCGGTGTTGAAGATGAACAGGAAGGGCAGCAGCGCGGTGCGGATGTCATAGGCAAAGCCCTGAACCCCCGTCATGATCGGGTCTCCGCGGCTGATCGCGGCGGCTGCATAGGCCGCGAGCCCGACAGGGGGCGTGTCATCCGCGAGGATCCCGAAGTAGAACACGAACATGTGCACGGCAATCAGCGGAACGATCAGACCTGACTGCGCGCCCACAGAGACGATCACCGGCGCCATGAGGCTGGACACAACGATGTAGTTGGCCGTCGTCGGCAGCCCCATCCCGAGGATCAGCGACAGGATCGCCACGAGGATCAGCAGGATCATCAGGTTGCCGCCAGAGATGACTTCGATAACCTGCCCAATCACCTGATGCGCGCCGGTCAGGCTGATGGTGCCGACGATCACGCCCGCCGCCCCGGTGGCCACACCGATGCCGATCATGTTGCGCGCGCCAAGGATCAGCCCGTTCACGAAATCCGCCCAGCCGTTCAATAGCGGCGTCAGCCCTTTGCTGGCCTCATCCGTCGCCCCGCGAAAGAAGGCCTTCAGCGGGCGATGGGTGAGCGCGACAATGATCATGAAGATCGTCGCCCAAAAGGCGGACAGCGCGGGGGACAGGCGGTCCAGCTCGTCGGTGCGGACCATCAGGTTCCACACAAGGATGAAGATCGGCAGCGCAAAATACAAGCCGCCCAACAGGGTGGGTGTCAGCCGCGGTGCGATCACTTCGCCGTCTGGTTCGTCCATTTCCAGATCCGGATAGCGCGAGGCCACATAGACCAGCACGACATACATCACCGCGACGAGGGCCACGGCCACGTAAACACTGTCACCCACCATCGGCCCGATCAGCGTCCGAAAGCCGATCATCAGATAGGTGCTGAGCCCGAGAAAGGCAAAGCCCCCCGCAAAGAGCATCAGGATCATCAGCGGACCGATGTGGCGGCCCGGTTTCTTGAGGCCCTGCATCTTCATCTTCAGCGCTTCGAGGTGCACGATGTAGAGCAGCGCAATGTAGGAAATCACCGCCGGAAGGAAGGCGTGCTTGATGACTTCGATGTAGGGAATGTTGACGTATTCCACCATCAGGAAGGCCGCCGCGCCCATCACAGGCGGCGTGAGCTGGCCGTTGGTCGAAGAGGCGACCTCGACCGCGCCGGCCTTTTCCGCCGAAAAGCCGATGCGCTTCATCAAGGGGATGGTAAAGGTGCCGGTGGTCACCGTGTTCGCGATCGAGGAGCCGGAGATCATGCCCGTCATCATAGACGACAGCACAGAGGCCTTGGCCGGTCCGCCCCGCAGCGCGCCCAACAGCGCAATCGCCACCTTGATGAACCAGTTGCCCCCGCCCGCGCGGTCCAGCAAGGCGCCGAACAGCACAAACAGAAAGATCATCGTGGTCGAGACGCCAAGCGCCACGCCGAACACGCCCTCGGTCTGCATCCAGTAGTGACCCAGTGCCTTGGTCAGCGATGCGCCGCCGTAGTTGGTGATGTTGCGCGCCCATTCCGAGTAGCCCCCGAAAAAGGCAAAGGCGACAAAGCAGCAGGCAATGATCACCAGCGGCAGTCCCAGCGCGCGGTAGACGGAAATCATCAGCACCGTCATGCCGATGGCAGACATTATGATGTCCGACATGCTCCACAATCCGGGCCGGTCCGCGATCTGAAACCGGAAGGCCACAAGGTAGAGACAGGCCGCCACGCCAAGGATCAGAAGCACCCAGTCATAGAGCGGGATACGGTCTCTGGGCGCGGATTTGGTCAGCGGAAAGGCCAGCGTTGCCAGCATGATCGCAAAGGCAAGGTGCACGAAACGCGCCTGCGCCACGATATTGGCAAAGAGGCCCACGCCCGTGGCCTGGGCAAGGATCCCCGGCACCTTGGAGGCGATGTACAGTTGGAACAGCGACCAGACGATACAGGTGCCGATGATCAGCCGGGCTTGCCATTGGGCGGTCGGGTTGCGGGCGCCGGTATCGGCTTCGGCGACCATATCGTCTGCGCTTTGCGTCTCGGCCATCGCCTCGATCCTTCGTCATGGGGTGTCGCCTGCGCCCGCGGAGTCTGGTGATATCCGTGGGGGGGCTTTATTGGGGTTCCGGGCGTCTTCGGGTGCGGCTCTGTATCAGAGGCCTGCGAGGTTTTGTTCTGGTCAGAGACTTGGATGTTTTAGTCTTGATCAGAGACCTGACAGTTTTTGTTTTGGTCAGAGGCCTGACCGGGGGTAGGGGGGAGGCTGATCCCAGTCAGCTGTCGCGCGCCGTGCAGATGTCCGCTTGCTGACCGCAGGTGCGATGGCATGCACTTGTGCCACCGGCCGTGTCGGGGCTGGACTGGGCGTTGCATTCGGAAAAACAGCTTTGCAGGGCAAAGAGGCAATTCGTCTGATCCCGCGACCGTTCGCAATCCGCCAGACACTGACCATCCAGTCCGCACTGCAGCAGGCAATCCATATGCGAGCCATGGGCAAAAACTGCTGGTGAGGACACCACAAAGATCAAGACTGCCAGCGCTCTGGTCATGTGCCAAACCGATCCGAAACAAGACGGCCCAAAACGCCGCCCAAGTGCGGGCGGCAGGCCAAGCCCGCCGCCGCGCGTTGGGATCAGCTTAGTCGATCAGGCCCAGCTCTTTGTAGGCCTTTTCCGCACCGGGGTGCAGCGGGGCTGACAGACCGTCCTTGACCATCTGCGCAGGCTCCAGCGCGGCAAAGGCCGGGTGCAGCTGGCGGAAGTCGTCGATGTTCGCCATCACGGCCTTTGCGACCGTGTAGACGAGATCCTCGGAGACATCAGCAGAGGTCACGAAGGTCGCACCCACACCAAAGGTGGTGGTGTCGCCATCGTTGCCTGCATAGGTGCCGCCGGGGATGGTGGCGACGCGGTAGAACGCGTTGTCCGCAACCAGCTGGTCGATCGGCGCGCCAACCACGTCAACGAGTTGCACGTCGCAGGTGGTGGTGGCTTCCTTGATGGCAGCGGCCGGGTGACCCACGGTGTAGATCATCGCGTCGATGTTGCCGTCGCAAAGCTGCTTGGCCATCTCGGAGCCCTTGTACTCGGTCGCGAGCGCAAGGTCGTCCATGCCGATGCCAAAGGCGTCCATGACCACTTCCATGGTTGCACGCTGGCCGGAACCGGGGTTGCCGACGTTCACGCGCTTGCCCGCAAGCTCTTCAAAGCCGGTGATGCCGCTGTCACCGCGCACCAGCAGGGTGAAGGGCTCGGGGTGCACGGACATGACCGCGCGGACCTCGGGGAAGGGGTTGTCCGCAAACTTGGAGGTGCCGTTGTAGGCGTGGTACTGCCAGTCGGATTGCGCGACGCCGAACTCCAGTTCCCCTGCCTTGATGGTGTTGATGTTGTAGACCGATCCGCCGGTGGATTCCACGGCACAGCGGAACCCATGCGTCTTGCGGTCCTTGTTCACGAGACGGCAGATTGCGCCACCGGTGGGGTAGTACACGCCCGTGACGCCGCCGGTTCCGATAGAAAAGAATTCTTGCGCGGATGCGCCGGATCCAATCGCAATTCCAGCTGCGACGACAACACTTGTGATGAATTTGTTCATTTGTTGCTCCCTATTTACGTCAGACTGTTTCACACCTGCTCTTTTTTGGACCTGCCAAGGAAAGATTCAAGTGGTCGGCAGCAGAACGGGCAGTGTGTCGCCCAATCGTTTTGCACCCGCCAACTGGGCCGGGCTGTGCTCTGCCATGAGGGTCGTATCATAATTTATTGAATTGGAGAAATAAATTTCTGAAATGGCGCGTCGTGGCGATGTGGCTTCGCTGGCCGTCAAGCGGGAAAAACATTGCGTAAATCTCTGGCAGATGCGCCGATCCGGATCAGAAAAGAGCGCCCATTTCCCTTGACGGATCAACGGATTGACGGCGTTTTCGCCCTTTGGAACATCCAGACAAGCCGCCGCGTGCTTTTGCGCGCCATGATTGATTCGCAACAGGTCGGTTTGCCGATGCGCCGCGAGGGGGCATTGCCGCCCGCGAGGCCAGTGCCGCAAAGCGCCGGTCCGACACAGGGCCCCATAAAAGACGCCCGCCCGGACTAGCCGGACGGGCGGGGTATGCTGCGGCGTGCGGAACACAATCGTCCCGCAGGCCATGACCGATTGCGATCAGATCGCGGCCAGTTCCTTTTCCAGATCACCCATTTCGGCACCACCGGACATCAGGCGGCGCATTTCCTTGTCGGTGATCGCTTCGGCCTTGCCGGCCCCGATCACCTGGCCAAGGGCCAGGAAGGTAAAGCGATCGCCCACGAGCCGCGAGTGGATCTCATTGTGGGTGATGAAGATGATCGCGATATCGCCGCGCCGCTTGACCCGCTTGATGGTCTTGAGCACTTCCATCTGCTGCTTTTGTCCGAGGGCCGAGGTCGGTTCGTCCAGGATCAGGACCTTGGCCCCGAAATAGATGGCGCGCGCAATCGCGAGCGTCTGGCGCTGACCGCCGGACATGGTGCCGACCGCCTGCGTGGGATCGGAAAAGTCGATCCCGATCTTGAGCATCTCGTCATGGGCGATCTTGTCCATCTCGTCCATCTTGAGAGTGCCAAGCGGCCCTTTCAGCTCGCGCCCCATGAAGAAGTTGCGCGTCACGCTCATCAGCTGGTTCAGGGCGAGGTCCTGATAGACCGTGCCGATCCCCGCCGCGGAGGCGTCCCGCGGCGAGCTGAAGTTGACCGGCTTGCCCTCGATGAACAGCTGGCCGGAGGTGGGCTGGTGCACCCCTGCCAGCGTCTTGATCAGGGTGGATTTGCCGGCACCGTTGTCCCCCAGAAGCGCGTGTACCTCGCCCGGGTGGACCTCCAGATCGACACCGCCAAGGGCCGTGAATGGCCCGAACTTCTTGACGATCTTTTCAACGCGAAGGAATGGTTCTGCCATCTCATGCGCTCCTTTTTGCACGGAGACGAGTTTCGCGGCCCTTAGGCTCCGCCTCCGTGGCGAAAACCGTCAAGCTGCGGCCTGAGTCAAAGGGGCGCATCATATCCCCCCCGTGATACGTTTGCGGATCCGTTCGTTGGCAAACACCGCCGCCAGCAGGATCGCACCGAGGAAGACGCGGAACCATGCGCCGTCGATGGCCGGGATAAAGAACACCGCGTTGGACACGAGGCCCACGGTGATCGCCCCGAAGACGACGCCAAGGATCGAACCGAACCCACCCGTCATCAGGGTGCCGCCGACAACGGCGATGGCGATGGCGAAAAGCTCCATCAGGTTGCCCTTCGCCGCGTCAGAGGTGTTGGTGTCAAAGACCTGACAGGCCGCGAACATCGTGGCGCAGAAGGCGGTGAACATGAAACAGCCGATCTTGACCGAGTTGGTCGGCACACCGTTGGCGCGGGCGGCTTCCTTGTTGTCACCGGTGGCGTAGATCCAGTTGCCGGTCTGGGTGCGGCTCAGGATGAACCACGCGACCACGGAGATGATGATGAACCACAAGAAACGTGCATCAAAGCCGGTCACCCATTGTTCGAGCCGCCGGTTGATGTTCATCAGCGCCAGCGCGTTGATCGTTTCGATGGACAGGCGTTCGGGGAAATCCCAGTTGCGGGTGACCACCGTGCCGATCCAGTACCATGCGTCGTAGAACCAGCCAAAGACCTCGCCGCCGAGGATATTGGCGAACCAGCTCTCTTCCTTGTAGTCGGGCAGGCCCGAGACCTGTGTGGACTGGTTGATCAGGCGGAAGGCGACTTCGGTCACGCCGCGCAGGAAGAACAGAAAGCCAAGGGTCACGATAAAGCTCGATAACCCTGATCGGACCACGATGTTGCCGATGATCCAGCCAAGGGCCAGCGTCATGGCGAGTGTGAAGGCAAAGGCCGTGAGGGGTGTCGCCTCGCCAAGGCCGAAAGGCAGGCCCCATTTGAGCATGAGCGCCATGGACATGCCGGCAAAGCCGATCATCGATCCGATGGACAGGTCGAACTCTCCGGCAATCATCAGCATCGCCGCGCCCAACGCGATGATCCCGTATTGTGCGATGATCTTGACGTTGTTCTTCAGGCCAAGCGCGTTGAACGCCTTCATGTCCGAGGCAATTGCCAGTGCCACGATGATCACGACCATCACGATCAATGCGCCGATTTCAGGCTGCCGGATCAGTTTCTGAAGCCTGGATTCCTGTTGTAGTCGACTGGATTCGTTGCTGTCCGCCATGTCTCCCCCGTCTCATCCATTTTGGTTGCTTGGTACAAAACAGGCGGGGAAAATCCCCGCCTGCCTGTTGTTTGCGCTCAGTGCGAGGATCAGCGGTCGATGCCCGCCAGTTCCTTCACGGCTGCTGCGTTGGACTTGTCCACGAAGCCCGGGCCGGAGGCGATGTTGTTGCCCGGCAGGAGGCCAGCGTGGTTGTTGTAGAGGTGCAGGACGATGACCGGCATGTAACCCTGCAGACGCTGCTGCTGGTCGATGGTGAAGGCGGCGCGGCCGTCTTCGATCATGTCCATCACGCCAGGCGACAGGTCAAAGCACGCCAGGTGCACGTCGGCGCCAACGGCGTCGATGGCTTTGGTTGCGGCTTCGCAGACATGCGGACCAACAGCCAGAACGCCGTCGATGGACGGGTCAGCCTGCAGCGCAGCAGCGGTACGGGTTTCGATCTGGGCCGGGTCGTTCGACACGTCGATCATGTTCAGGTCACCGCCGAGGCCGGTGAAGTACCCTTCGCAACGGTCGACGAGCGCGGTGTTGAACGCTTCCTGGTTCAGGCACAGGCCGTTGGTCACACCTTCGGCAGCGGCACGGCCACCGGCGGCTTCACCGGCGAGACGCTCGGGCTGGCCGACGTGCATCAGCGCGCCGAGTTCCGCGGAGGACTCGAGGCCGGAGTTCATGGTCACAACCGGGATGCCATCCGCAACGGCGGATTTGATTGCCGGGCCAAGCGCCGCGGCGTCGGGCAGCGACACGATGATGCCATCGGGGTTCGAAGCGGCGGCGGATTCGATCAGGGCGGCCATGGCTGCCATGTCGCCGGACACGTCGAAGTTATACTCCAGCGTGGCGCCGACTGCGGCGGCTGCGTCGCGGCCACCTTTTTCGACGACCGGCCAGAAGGGGTCGGTGCCCTGAGTGTGCGTGATCATGACGTAACGCTCACCGTGGCCTTCGGCGAAGGCCGGTGCGGACAGAGCGACAAGCGCGGTCGCCGCGAGAATCAACTTCTTCATAAGTACTCCTCCAGTGTTGGATCCGCCCCGTTGACCGGGACGGGTTTTTCCGCCAGCGCAGGGTTTCTGCGCGGCTTGCAGGGACGTTAACAACGCTGTGTCGGGTTGTCAGCATCCAATGACGCTACCGCTAACTTTTACAATCACGCGCGTCGAGGCGTGGCGGACGCCTCGTGAAAGTTTCTTGCATTGGTGCAAGAAACTCTTTCGTTTATGAGGGGTTCAGCCCCGGCGCACCCGCCTGTCCCGCGGGACAGGCGTCAAATGCGCAACCTGTGCCGCGAACACGCTTTCACATCCCGGCTCATTTGGTATACCAAATCGCAAAGCCCGCGTGGGTCGGGCAAGGGAGGGTGAATGACACAGCTCAAACTCGCCGGGAGCCTGTCCCGGCTCGGCACCGAATCTGCCTTTGTCGTGCTTGCGCGCGCAGGCGCCTTGGCGGCGCAGGGACGCGACATCATAAACCTCGGCATCGGACAGCCGGATTTTCGAACGCCCGAGCATATCGTCGAGGCCGGGATCCAGGCGCTGCGCGACGGGCACCACGGCTATACGCCAGCCAACGGTCTGCCAGCGCTGCGCACGGCGGTGGCGCGGGATCTCGACCGTCGGCACGGTGTTGCGGTGAACCCCGACAACGTGGTTGTGGTGCCCGGCGGCAAGCCGACGATGTTCTTTGCGCTGCTCATGTTCGGTGAGCCGGGCGCGGAGATCATCTATCCCAACCCGGGCTTCCCGATCTACGAGAGCGTGATCCGCTACAGCGGGGCGACCCCGGTCCCCATGGCTTTGAAGGAAGAGAACGGCTTTGCCTTCTCCGCCCAGGAGGTGCTGGCGCAAATCACGCCGAACACCCGCCTGATCATCGTGAACTCGCCCGCCAATCCAACGGGGGGCGTCACGCCCAAGGCCGAGATCGACGCGCTGGTCGCCGGGCTGGAGGCGCACCCGCAGGTGGCCATCATGTCGGACGAGATCTACTCGACCATGCTCTACGGCGAGCGCCAGCATACCTCGCTGCTGCAATACCCGCAGATCCGCGACCGGCTGATCATGCTGGACGGCTGGTCCAAGCGGTACGCCATGACCGGCTGGCGTCTGGGCTACGCGGTCTGGCCCGATGCGCTGGTCGAGCATGTGACGCGGCTCTGCGTGAACGACCATTCCTGCGTGAACGCGCCAACGCAGATGGCGGGGATCGCTGCCCTCGAAGGTCCGCAGGACGCGGTCGAAGAGATGTCGGTGGCATTTGATGCGCGCCGCAAGGTGATCGTCGACGGGCTGAACGCCCTTCCGGGGGTGCGTTGCGCTGATGCGGCGGGGGCGTTCTACGCCTTCCCGAACATCGAGGGCACCGGGCTGAGCGCCATGGAGGCGCAGACGCTCTTTCTCGAAGAGGGCGGCGTCGCCACCGTGGCGGGCACATCCTTTGGCGCTTGGGGAGAGGGCTACCTGCGCTTTTCCTACGCCAATTCGACCGAGAACATCGAAACCGCGCTGGAGCGCATCGCAAAACTGTTGGGGGCAGGGGCATGACACAACTGGCAATCGTCGGAACGGCGTTCACCGAAGAGGAGCGCGCGCGTCTCGAAGCGGCCGTCGAGGCGGTCTTTGTGCCCGGCCCGGCGGATCTGGACGGGCTGGACGCGGCCACACGCGAAACCGTGCGGGCCGTCGCCTTCAAGGGCCACGCGGATTTTGGCGATGCGGCCATGGCGGCGCTGCCCAACCTTGGCGTGATCGCCAATTTTGGCGTCGGGTATGACGCGATCGACGTGGTCGCGGCCTCGGCGCGCGGGATCAAGGTGACCAACACGCCGGACGTTCTGAACGACGATGTGGCGGATCTGGCGGTCGGCATGATGCTGGCCTTCTCCCGCGATCTCGTGCGGGGCCACCAGTTGACGGCATCGGGGGGCTGGGCCAAGGCCGGTCTGCCGCTGAACCGCAAGATGTCCGGTGGCACGGTGGGCATCGTCGGTCTGGGCCGCATCGGCCGCGAGATCGCGGACCGCCTTGCGGGCTTCAAGATGGACATCCACTATCATTCCCGTTCCGAGAAGGAGACACCGGGCTGGACCTACCATGGTGATGTGGTGTCGCTGGCAGGAGCGGTCGATTGGCTGGTGGTGATCCTCGTCGGTGGGCCAGAGACGCAGGACTACGTCAGCCGTGACGCGATTGCGGCGCTGGGGCCCCGCGGCGTGCTGGTCAATGTCTCCCGCGGGAGCACGGTGGACGAAGGCGCGCTGCTCGATGCGCTCGAAGCGGGCGAGATTGCGGGCGCGGCGCTGGACGTCTTCAACAACGAGCCCAACATCGACCCGCGCTTTCTGGCGCTTGAGAATGTGCACCTTCAACCGCACCAGGGGTCGGGCACGGTCGAGACGCGGCGCGCCATGGCCGAGCTGCAACTGTCCAACGTCACGGCCTTCCTTGCGGGTGAGACGCTTGTCACACCGGTGAACTGAGGGGCGCTGCCTTTGGTGAAGCCATTATGCCTGGCAGGCCCGGGGGTGTTCCCGGGCCTGCTCTCGTTTTGAGGGGGCTTGGTTCGTCGGGGCACCGTGTTGCGCGGCGCGGCACACCTTGATCCCGGATGCGCAGATCAGCGGCCTTCGCAGGTGAAGTGGTCGTAGGGGTTGCCCGCGTAGGTGTATTTCAACTGCACGTCGTAGCGGTTCACGTCCTGCAGGAAACAGGTGCGCGGGCCACGTTCGTAATCGATGCTGCGGCACCAGAGTTGGGACTCGCAGGCGCGCTGGCACGCGCCGATGTCGATGTTCCTGATCGTCTCGATGTTGTGGCCGGGAATGCCTGCCCCGGGCACGGGCAGCCAGCTGCATTGTGCCGACACCGGCGGCGGCAGGCTATTGGTGCGGGTCTGGCAGGTGTAGTGGTCGTAGGGGTTGCCGGGGTAGTCAAACCGCATGCCAGCATCGTTGCTGCCTGCGCCTTGGATAAAGCAATTGCCGGTCGCGCGCTCGTAGTCGACGCTGCGGCACCAGCTTTCGCTTGAGCAGGCCCTCATGCATTCTGCCGCGGACCCGGTGCGGATGGTGCGGTCGTTATGGCCCGGAATGCCCGCGTTGGGGAAGACCGAGAACAGGCATTCCGCCGCCGCTGGCCCGCCCGCGACGGCCAGAAGGGATATGAAGATGATGTGTCGCAAAAGGCTTTCCTCCCGATTGCCAATGCATGACCATGTTTCGCCTTGGTGCAGGGTGCGGCCACCTCATCCTGTCAGCGCTGCGTCTTGATGCGGATCAACTTTGTCCATGGTGGGGCCGGTGGCTGTGTTGCCTCTTGCGCTGTCCCGTGACGGGGACCTCCCGGATGGCCAAAGGGCGCAACGGGTCGTGGCGCGGGGATGTCCCCGCGCGCCTTTGCTCAGATGGAGCCTGCTTCGACCATGTAGTTGCACGCGGTACACATAGCGGAATCGTCTGACGCAAGGAACAAGACCATGCGCGCAATGTAAACGGGATCGATCAGATCGGGCAGGCACTGTCTTTCGCGGTGCTTTTCCAGCGCCTCGGGGGTGGCCCAGAGGGATTTCTGACGCTCGGTCATGATCCAGCCCGGGACAACCGTGTTCACCCGGATGCGGTGATCGCCGAGGTCGCGCGCCATTGTCCGGGTCAGGCCATGGACCGCGGCCTTGGCCGATGTGTAGGCCGGGAAGCCGCCGCCAGCTTCCCACCAGCTGTTCGATCCCATGTTGATGATGGAGCCCGCGCCTTTCTCGATCATTCCGGGCGCCGCGGCCTGAATGGCAAAGAACATGTGGCGCAGGTTGGTGGCCATGCGTTCGTCCCAGTAGTCGGGTGTGACGTCCCGCCAGTCGTGCCGGTCGTCGCGCGCGGCGTTGTTGACCAGCACATCGGCGGGGCCGATGCGCTCTGCGAGCCGGGCGAACGCGTCGCGGAGGGTGTCGATCTCGCGCAGGTCGCAGAATTCGAAAGCCACTTCGCCATCGGTGTCGGCGGCGAGGGCTTCGCCGCCCGGACGGTCGAAATCGACAAAGCCGACGCGTGCGCCTTGGGCTGCGAATGCAGTCACGAGTTCGCGTCCGATGCCGGCGGCGCCGCCGGAAATGAAGACTGTCTTGCCTTTGAGGCTTGGATAGATGGCGAAATCGGGCATGTCGGATCCTTGTCGTGGCGGGGGGGAGGGGGCGCTGCCCCCGTCGCCTTGCGGCGACTCCCCCGGAGTATTTTGAAAACAGAGAAACCCGCGCGGGGTCAGGCGGGCAGGTCGTCCTCGAGGAAGGCGCGAATGTTGTCTTCGAAGCTGGGATCGGCCTCAAGGCCGAGGCGGGCGGCTTTTTCAGGGCGGATGTCGAGGCGCCAGCCATCGAGGATCGTCTGGAGGTCGGGCTGCGGGTTCCAGGTGATCAGGCTGGCGGGTTCGGGGCCTGCGACGGCGGTCATCGCCTCGATCATCTGGCCGATGGTCCAGACCCGGCCGGGCATGGTCATTGTCGGGGTCATGCCGAGGTCGTCGCGGGGGATCTCTGCACCGCGCACAAGGTTTTCGGCGCATTGTCGGGGTGAGAGGTAGAAATGCGGGAAGTCTTTGTCCACGGGGCAGTTCGCCTCGATGCCTTGCAGGGGTTCGCGAAAGATCGAGGACATGAAGCTGGAGGCGGCGCGGTTTGCCTTGCCGGGCCGGACCGAGATCGTTGGCAGGCGAAAGCCGCGACCGTCGATAAAGCCCCGGCGTGTGTAGTCGTTCAGGAGCAATTCCCCGATGGCTTTTTGCGCGCCGTAGCTGATCTGTGGGCTGAGGGCAGAGAAATCGTGGAAGGGCTGCGGGACATCCCCCCCGAAGGCCGCGATGGAGGAGGTGAAAACCACCACGGGCGGTTTTGGCAGAGCGCGGCAGCGTTCAAAGACGTTCCAAGTGCCGTGCACGTTCACACGGTATCCGAAGTCGAATTCCAGTTCTGCTTGGGCGGAGACGATGGCGGCCAGCAGGTAAACGACATCCGTGTCATCGGGGATCGCGGTCGCCACGGAGGCCTGATCCGTGATGTCGCAGGTTATGGTTTGCACGGGGAAGGGGGCCGTGACGGCTTGGGCCGGGCTAAGGTCGGCCAGCGTCAGGCGGGTGATCTCTTGTCCGCGCAGATGGCCGCGGGCCGCGAGGTTTCGGGCCAGTTTCTGTCCAACGACACCGGCGCCGCCAATGATGAGGATCTTCATGCCGGGGTTCCTTTGAAGAGCGCGGGCGCCAGCGCGCCGCGGTGTTGAATGACGTTGGAGGCGAGTTCGGCGGCGGCCTGCGTTGCCTCCTGAGCGGTCGCGCCTTGTGCGCGGGCGGCGAGGAAACCTGCGGCGAAGCTGTCGCCTGCCGCGGTGCTGTCGGTCACGCGGGTCACGGTGGGGGGGGTGACGGTCGAGGCGCCCTCGTCGCTGGACCACAGATGGCAGGGGCCTGCGCCGTCCTTGACGACCACACATGTCGCGCCGCCAGCGGCGTAGCGGGCGATTGTGTCCTGTGGGGTCTGGTCGGGGAAGATTGCCTGTTCCTCATCGAAGGAGGGCAGAACGATATCGGCGACTGCCGCGCCGCGGGTCAGGCCGTCACGCATGGCGCTCTCGCTGTCCCACAACCGCGGGCGCAGGTTGGTGTCAAAGGCGACCACTGCGCCGCCGTCGCGGGCACGGGCCAGCGCGGTGCAGAGCCGTTCGCGGGCCTCGGGCGCAAGGATCGCGAGGGTTATGCCGGAGAACTGGATCACCGCGCGATTGGCCAGCACGCTGTCCAGCCAGTCGGGGTCGTCGGCCAGGGTGCGGGCCGCGGATTGGCCGCGCCAGTAGGAAAAGCTGCGTTCTCCGTCCTTCAGCTCGATCATGTAGAGACCGACGGTGCGGTCCGGTGTGCGGCGCAGTGCGTCGGGCGCGAGCCCTTCGGCGGTCATGAAAGCGGCCATGTCGTCGCTGACGCTGTCCTGACCCAGAACTGTGCCGTAGCTGACGGTCCAGTCCCTGGGAAGGAGGCGGCGCGCGTACCATGCGCAGTTGAACGTGTCTCCGGCATAGCCTTTGGCAAAGAGGCCGCCCTCGGCGGGGGCCAGCTCCACCATGATTTCACCGAGGCAGAGAAAGGACGTCATGTGGTGTGTCTCCGTCAAAGGACAGGTGTTTTCGAACGCGGGGGCTGGCCGCGGGGCCGCGCTGTGGCTGGGCGGTCGGGCCGATGCTCCCCATGCGTTTCTTGTCACAGGTCATGGGTCAAAGGCCATGGGAGGGCGAGCGGCTGGGTCTGGTTGGTCTTCGTCCGGTCGGTCTTTGTCTGGGTGAGCTTTATCCGGGCGAACTTCATCTTGCCGAACTTCATCTTGCCGGGTCTTGTCTGCGCTGCCTTCGGTCGTCAAAGGTGGCAAGAGCTTGCCGGGGTTCAGGATGCCCTTTGGGTCCAGCGCCTGTTTGATGGCGCGCATGAAAGGCAGGGCGGGTCCGTGTTCGCGGTCCATGAAGCCCTGTTTGCCCAGCCCGATGCCGTGTTCACCGCTGATCGTGCCGCCAAGGCGCAGTGCCATTTCGCCAAGGGCATTGGTGTAGGCCTTGGCGCGGTCCATGACGGCTGTGTCGTCGGGATCGACCGACAGGCCGACGTGGAAGTTGCCGTCGCCGACATGGCCCACGATGGTCGCGGTCAATTCCATGCGGGCGGCCTCGTCCTGGGCCCAGGTGACGGCTTCGGCGAGGCGCGAGATCGGCACGCAGGTGTCCGTGGGCCAGATGTGGCCGCTGCCAAGTGCGGCTGAGGCGTAATGCGCGTCGTGGCGCATGGCCCAGAGGCGGCGGCGGTCTTCGGGGCGGGTTGCGGTTTGCCATCCTTCGCTGCCGAAGTCCCGGGCGATGTCGCGAAAGCGGGTCATCTGCTCGGCCACGCTGGCCTCCGAGCCATGGAATTCCAGAAAGAGATGGGGCGCTTCGGGCAGATCCGCGCCGGAATGGATGTTGAAGCCGCGCACCATCATGTGGTCCAGCAGTTCGATCCGGGCCATGGGCAGGCCGGACTGGATGGTCAGGATCACGCACATCACCGCCTCTTCGACGGAGGCAAAGCGGCAGGTCGCGGCGGCTGTGGCCTCTGGCTGGCCATGCAGGCGCAGGGTCAGCTCGGTGATGACGCCCAATGTGCCTTCGGAGCCGATCATCAAATGGGCGAGGTCGTAGCCGCTGGCGGATTTGGGCGCGGCGGATCCGGTGCGGATCGCTGTGCCGTCTGCCATGACCACTTCCATCGCGAGGATGTTGTCGCGGATCGTGCCGTAGCGCACGGCGGTGGTGCCGGACGCGCGGGTCGCGGCCATACCGCCCAGCGTGGCATCCGCACCCGGATCCACCGAAAAGAACAGGCCGGTGGCGCGCAGCTCTTCGTTCAGGCGCTTGCGGGTCAGACCGGGCTGGGCCGTGCACAGCAGATCCTCTGCGCTGGTGGTCAGCAACCGGTTCATGTGGGTCATGTCGAGGCTGAGCCCGCCTTGCGTGGCGAGGTGCTGACCTTCGAGTGAACTGGCCGCACCATAGGGGGTGACGGGGATCTCATGGGCGTGGCAGTGACGCAGGATCGCGCTCACTTCTGCGGTGGTTTCCGGGTAGGCCACGGCGTCCGGCGGCGTGTTCGGGAAATAGGTCTCGTTCTGGCCGTGCAGGCGGCGCTCGGCCTGCCCCTGCGCGAGGCGCGGGCCAAGCAGCGCGGCGAGGGCGGTGAAGTCATGGGGGGAGCGGAGCGTATCAGGCATTGCTCAGCCCCGAGAAAAGCGCCAGCGCGACGACAACCAGCATGGAGGCGGCCATGGCATAATTGATGCGCCGCTGCGTGCTTTCGGACAGGTCGAGCCGGTGCAGGCTGGCACCGGCAAAGAGCCAAACGAGGTGGATCGGGATCCAGATCGCGTTGGTGATCAGCAGCTTGGCGATGGTTTCGAACATCAGGTTGTCGGGGGCGAAGGGAAATCCGGCAAAAAGCGTGGTGTTGACGGCATAGGCCTTGGGATTGATCGCTTGCAGCGCCAGCCCGGCCATCAGCGCTGGCGGGGCCTTGGCCTGTATAAATGCGATGCGTGCCCCGGCAAAGGCGATGCGCGCCGCGAGGTAGAGCAGGTAGCCGATGGAGGCGGCCATCAGGATCCAGCGCACGACAGGCACCGAAAGGATGATCCCGGCGACGCCGGTGATCACCGCCAGCGCGACGATATTGGTGCCGATAAAAAGCCCGGTGACATACTTCAGCCCGGCGCGAAAGCCATAGGCGGCCCCAAGACCCGCGGTGGACAGCACACCCGGTCCCGGTGTGATGATCAGGAAGAAAACCGCTGCTGCGAAGGTCAGCATGGCGTGTTCTGCGCGGGGCGCGTCGTCTTGGTCATACGATCCCTCGTTTCGGGTTGTGCGTTCTCGTACAGATTTCGGGCGGCAGTTCATTGTTCAGATGGACTGAGCCCGATGGGCGGGGCCGCACTCTGGGGGCCTCGGCTTGCAACGCCTTGTGATTGGTATACCATTTGCGAAAGAAACGGCTGCGCGTCCGGATGTCAACGGCGCGGGGGTCGCTTCGCGGGGAGAGACTTGAAAATTGCGCGGATGCGCCACGGGTCGGGCCGGGCGGCACTCTGGCTGTCGCCAGTCGCCCGCCCGCCGACCCGCGGGGTGCTGCAATCCACACAGAAGGAGGCTTTGCCTTGAGCGAGCAGATGCAGGTGGGCTTTATCGGCCTTGGATACATGGGCCATGGCATGGCCCGCAACATTCTGGCGGGGGGCTATCCCCTGATGGTCAAGGGCAATCGCAACCGGGTCCCGGTCGACAGCCTTGTGGCGCAGGGTGCGATCGAGGTGGCCAGCCCACGGGAGATGGCCGCGTCCTGTGACGTGATCCACACCTGTCTGTCGAACTCCCCGCAGGTGGAGGGGGTGTTCCGCGGCCCGGAGGGTTTGCTGGCCGGGGCACGGCCGGGCCTCGTGGTGATCGAAACCTCGACCGCGGATCCCACCTCGACCATGGCACTGGCCGCGGAACTGGCGGCGCTGGGCGGGCACATGGTCGACGCACCGTTGGGGCGCACGCCGAAGGAAGCCGAGGCAGGCACGCTGGACGCCATGGTTGGCGCCGAAGATGCGGTCTTTGCCCGGGTCAGGCCGGTGATCGACTGTTGGGCAGGCAATGTGAACCATGTCGGGCCGGTCGGCTCTGGCCACAAGATGAAGCTGTTGATGAACACCATCGCCATGTCCTATGCGGCGCTCTATTCCGAAGTGACGGTGCTTGGCGCCAAGGCGGGTATCCCGCCGGCCACGGTGCAGCGGGTCATCGGGTCGAGCCGTCTGGGCAATGGCTTTTTCGACACCTTCATGTCTTACGCCGTCGATCGAAATCGCGATGCGCACAAGTTTTCGGTCGCCAATGCGGCCAAGGATCTGCGCTATGCGGGCGCCATGGCGGCCGAGGCGGAGGCTTTGACGCTGATGGGCAGCGCTGCGCGACAGTATTTTACCCATGTGGAGGCCAAGGGCCACGGCGAGGACTATGTGCCGTGGTTGGTGGATCACGTGGCGCGCATGAACGGGATCGACATGGAGGAAGAAGCGGCAAAGCGCTGAACATATAGCGCGGGTTCCCGGCTTTGACCCGATGGACCCGCGTAACGACGACACGGCGCGACGACGAACTGGAGTGAAGGCGACAAGACGAGGGGCCGGGGCAACAAGGGGCCGGGGCAACGAGGGATCGGGGCGACGTGGGAACATCGTAACCCGCCTGTCGCGCCCCGGCGTCAGAAGCGATGCGCGTAGGTCAGGTGCAGCGCAGGCCCCGCTGCGCCGTCCGTGGCGCTGAAGATGACGGTGCTGTCCGGTCCCGCCGCATGGTCAAACGCCAGCCCGTAGGCGTCGTCACTGCCATCTTGCGTGAACTCGCCCATGAGGCTCATGTCAAAACGCGGCGCGACCGGCATCCGCAGATCCACGGCCAGTATGTTGGGCCGGTCGTTTGCATCGGGGTGCACAAGGGACAGTCCGGCGCTGAGCGGGCCGAGGTCAAAGGTCGCGCCAAGTTTGGCATTCATGCCGAGAGGACCGTTGTCACGGGACCAGACCCCCTCGACCGCGGCCATCAGGCTGAGCGTGTCCAGCTTGTAGGTCACGGCCACCGAGGCAGACCGAAACGTGCCCTCGATCGCGTCATGGACGGAGACGATCCAGTCGACGCGTTCCGTGCTGCCTTCGACGGAAAGACCCCATGGCACGGCTGTGCGCCGCATGGCTTCGACCGTGTTGTGGGAGCGGGCGTATTCGGCGCGGGCATACGCGAGGTAGGGCGCGCGCGTTTCAAAGACGGAGGGCAGCACGGCGTCATAGGCCGGGCGCAGCGCGCCGAGTTTGACGCGGTCCTTCCAGACCAGCGCGCCGTAGGTTTCATGGGGGCGCTTGCCGTCAAGCGCAAAGAGGTAGGTTCCGAACTCGAAGGACAGCGGCACCCGCCGCGAGAGAGGAAGGCCAAAGGTGACGTCGAGAAAGCCGATGCCCTGACCGCCCAACATGTCCGTGGCGCTGCTGCCGAGGCGACCTTCATAGGTGAATGACTGCGCGGAGGCAGGGCTTGCGACAAGCAGGGCGAGAATCATTCCGGCGAAACGGCGCATCCGGCTCTATCCTTTGGACACAGACACGGAGTCAAATGTGCATAGGCGGACAGGCTGAAAAAGTCCTGAATCCCTACCGTTGGCCGATGTGGCGAACGTACCACGTAAATTAACCGTCTTGGCCGGTGCGATCAGCCAAAAGCCGCCAGAAGATCCTGGAGGTCGTCCAGTGAATTGGCCTCTGCCACCGGTTTGTCGCGCCGCCAGCGGGACATCCGGGGGAATCGCAGGGCGATTCCCGATTTGTGGCGCGGGCTCTTCTGGATGCCTTCGAAGGCGATCTCGAAGACATGCTCGGGCCGCACCTGACGCACCGGGCCAAAACGTTGGAGCGTGTTCTTGCGCACCCAGCCGGTGATCTCGTTGAACTCTGCATCGGTCAGGCCGGAGTAGGCCTTGGTGAAAGGGACCAGCTCATTGCCCTTCCAGATTGCAAACGTGAAATCGGTAAACAGGTTGGCGCGGCGACCGTGGCCCTGTTGGGCGTAAATCATCACGGCGTCCACGGTCAGAGGATCCAGCTTCCACTTCCACCAGTCGCCTTTCTTGCGCCCGGCAAGATAGGGCGCGGCACGGCGTTTCAGCATCAGCCCCTCGGCGCGGGCCTCGCGCGCGGTTTCGCGCAGAGTGGCCAGATGATCCCAGTCGGAAAAGGCGAGCAAAGGCGACAGCCGCACGGGACATGCCGCAGGTCGCTCCGCCAGCAGCCTCTCCAGCCGCGCCCGTCGGTCGGCCATCGGGGTGTCGCGCAGGTCCTTGCCGTCTTTTTCGAGCAGGTCATAGGCCAGTAGAACCGCGGGCGCGTCCCTGAGCAGTTTCTTTGGCACGGTCTTGCGCGTGATGCGCGGCTGCAGCGTGGCAAAGGGCAAGGGGGCCTCGTCAGCCCATGCAAGGACCTCGCCATCAAAGACACAGCCCTGCGGGAGGAAATCGCCGGCGCGGGCGAACTCCGGGAAACGGTCGGTCAAAAGCTCCTCGCCACGAGACCACAGGTGTTGCGTGCCACCGCGCAGGATCAATTGACCGCGGATGCCATCCCACTTCCACTCTGCCTGCCAATCCTCTGGAGAACCGAGGTTTTCCGGTGCTTCCTCCAACTGGTAGGCGAGGTAGAAAGGATAGGGCCGTGACAGGTCCGCGGCGGGGTCTTCGGTTTCGACCAGCGCGTGATAGCTGGTGGTGTCCGGGGTCCAGTTGCCCATGAGTTTGAGCGCCAGATGCGCCTCGTCCTGACCGGTGGCGCGGGCCAGTGCGCGGGTCATCAGCTTGCGGCTGACACCGATGCGAAAGCCCCCGGTCAGGAGCTTGTTGAACAAAAAGCGCTGCGGTGTGTCGAGTTGATCCCAGGCCTCTTGGATCTGGGGGAAACGGGCTTCGCGCGGGAGGTCATGAAGCGCGCGCAAGCTGTTGATCCAGAACGTCAAGCTGTGGTCAGAGACCTGCCTTGGGGGGGGCAGCACCAGCGCGATGGTCTCTGCCAGATCGCCGACGATCGGATAGCTTTCCTCGAAGAGCCAAAGTGGGATCCCGGCGGCCTCTGCGGCGAGGGTGCGCAATTCGGTGCTGTTGACCGCGCGTTTTGGGCGGCGGCCGGAGAAAAGCGCAATACACCACAGTTTATCCTCATCCGGAGCTTCGCTGAAGTAGGTTGCCAAAGCCTCTGTTTTCAGGCTGGTTTTCGTTGTCTGGTCGAGGGCGGTGAACAGCTGTGTGAAGCGTTTCATGCGGGCTGCTCCCCCGGGGCGTCCGTGGTGTCCTGTTCTGAACTCTCATCGGGATCGGATCCCTGGTCGCCATCCTGCCGGGCCTCTTTAGGCTCGGTGGTGCCGTCGTCTTCGCCGCCGAATTCTGTCGGGATGACCTTTGCCTGCCAGCCCTGTTCATTCAACCAACGGGCGAAGATGTCCGTGTAACCATGTGTCACGTAGATCGTTTCGGCCTCCGTGGCGCGGATCGCCTCATGCAGACCGGGCCAGTCGGCATGGTCGGACAGGACAAAGCCCCGGTCCATGGCGCGGCGGCGACGGATCCCGCGCAGCCGCATCCATCCAGAGGCAAATCCGGTGGACACCGGCCCGAAGCGGCGCGCCCAAGGGGTGCCAAAGGCCGAGGGTGGCGCGATCACCAGCGCGCCGGTCGCAGATTTGACATCGGTGTCCCGCGTGACCTGCGTGGTCTCTGGCAGGGCATAGCCCTGGGCGCGCAGGATGGTGTTCGTGGCTTCCACCGCGCCATGGGTGAAGACCGGGCCCTGCGGCTCCAGCAGGCTCAGGAGGCGCTGCGCCTTGCCCAGGGAATAGGCGCCCAGCATGGCGGTCTTGCCTTCGGCGGCGCAGGCAGCCCACCAGGCGTTGATCTCCTTGGCGACGTCTGACTGTGGCGCCCAGGTGAAGACCGGCAGGCCAAAGGTGCATTCCGAGATGAAGCTGTGGCAACGCACCGGTTCAAACGCTTCGCAAAGCCCGTCAGGGGTGGTCTTGTAGTCGCCGGAGGCAACCCAGATTTCGCCACCGACCTCGACGCGGATCTGGGCCGAACCGGGCAGGTGACCGGCCGGGTGAAAGGACACGTTGGCCCCGCCGATCCGGCGCGTTTCGCCATAGGCGATGGCCTCGGCGTTGATCTCTCCCAGCCGGTGACGGATCACGGGCAGCGCGCCATGGGTGGCGAGATAAGCGGCATGGCCGGGACGCGCGTGGTCTGAATGACCATGCGTGATCAGGGCGCGCGGCACCGGGCGCCATGGATCGATGTAAAAATCGCCTGCGGGGCAATAGATGCCGCGTTCGGTGAAGGTCAGGACCGGGGATGTCATGAGGCAAGGATAGCGCCGGAGCGCCGCCCGAACACCGGCAATCTCGCGTCTCGGGATCCGGGTGTCGGTACAGGAGGGGGGGGCGGCGCCGTTGGGCGTGTCAGGCCGTCATGGCCGTGGCGGCGCCAGCGCTGTCAAAAAGCTCGATCATGTCGGCCATGACGCGTTCGCGGGTGGCGGGCGTTTCCATCATGATCTCATGTTCGGCGCCGGGGACCATTTCCAGTCGTCCCTCGGACCAATGGGCCATGCGCGCCTTGATCCGGTCCACATCGACGATCCGTTCGTTCGTGCCGCAAAAGCAGATGCAGGGCATTTTCGGGGCCGGGCGGCGGGCAAGTTCGCGGGTTTCGGCCAAAGCCTCATGCAACCAGTGCAGCGAAGGCCCCCCCAATTGCAGTTCCGGATGCGCCAGAACCTGCCGACGCATGAAATCCCATGCCTCCGGGTCGGTGGTCAGGGTGTTGTCCTCGAAATCGGCAAAGGTCACATAGCTTTCGCGCCGGGTGCCGGGGGCATAGACATGGCCCAGCCCAACCGATTTGGAGACCCGGCTGATCGCCCAGGCGGCGGGGCGCACGGGGTTGGCGATGCGGATCCCCCACATCGGCCCGGTAAAGACGCAGGACGCGACATCAAGCCCGTCCATCACC
>JBELMB010000278.1:0-5265 GCA_042088665.1 Sagittula sp. | reverse complement strand
GGTCGAGGCGCAGGCGATGCCTCCGTCGGATTACTGGCCCAAACTGTCGGCGCTGGCCGCGGCGGGCGATTTGCCGGATGTCTTTGCCATGTCCTCGGGCTTTGTGAAGGGCTGGGCCGGGGCTGGCAATCTCGCGGACCTGACCGAGGTGACTTCCGACACCGACCTTTCGGTCTATTACGAGGGCGCCTTGACCCCCGGCATGGTGGGCGGCCAGATGGCTGCCTTTCCGCAAAACTGGGTTGCGCCGGTGCTCTATTACAACCGCGACATGTTCGATGCCGCCGGGCTGGAGTATCCTCAGGCCGACTGGACCTGGGACGACTTCCGCGATGCGGCCAAGGCGCTGACGCTGGACAGCAATGACGATGGTCAGATCGACCAGTGGGGCTATTGGATCTATGGCCGCTACGCCCATGTGGACACCTGGATGTTCCGCAACGGCGGGCGCTATCTGAACGCGGATGAAACCGCGATCGAGCTGAACGAGGCCGCCGTCAACACCCTGGACTTCCTGACCGGACTGGTTCTGGAAGACAAGGTTGCGCCCATGCCGCAAGAGATGGAAGGCATCCGCCAGCAGGATGTGTTCCCCATGGGCATGGCAGCCATGTGGGTGGATGGATCCTGGAACATCGCCAATGTGCGCAGCGTGGCCGACCCGGACATGAACTGGGCCATCGCGCAGGTGCCCATGGGCCCCGATGCCACGCCTGACACCGCCGCCGCCTATGCCTGGGCCGACATGCTGTCGATGGCCAAGACCACCGAAAACGCCGATCTCGCCTGGGCCTTCATCCAGCACATGATCGGCGAAGGCCGCACCGCCGCCGATTTCAAGGGCGGCAAGGTTCCGGCCTTTCGGGCCATTGCCGAAGGTCAGGACTGGCTGGAGCGGGACATGAAACCCGACAACAAGGAACTGATCCTCGAAATCGGCGCCCAGACCGTCTACACTGGCTTTTCGGACAATTGGAGCGCCTGGCGCGGCTATGCCGCCGAAGGGTCAGGCGGCGTCAATGGCGAGCTGGACGAGGTCTTCAACGGTCGGAAATCTCTGGAAGACGCCATTGCCGGTTTCACGGCCTATGGCAACGAAGTGCTCTCGCGCTGACGCGTGAGACCGGGCCGGGGCCAGAGTTTGGCCCCGGCATTTCGCCTTGATGCGCGTTCCCCGCTACACTCGCTCCCACCTCTGGCCGCTGGCCTTTTTGCTGCCGACGATCATCGGACTGGCCGTTTTCCGGCTGTTGCCGATCTTCTGGAGCTTCGGGCTGTCCTTTGCCGACTGGCAGATCTTTGACACGGCGGTTTTTGCGGGCTTTGACAATTACATCGCCATTTTCACATCGCCCACAACGCTGCGGGTGTTCGGGACGACGGCGCTTTTTACACTGATGTATGTGCCCGGTGCTGTGGCTTTGGCCCTGGGGCTGGCGGTCATTCTGAATTCGGGCCTGCGCGGCATGGCCTTCTTTCGGGGCGCGTTCTTTTTG
This sequence comes from Sagittula sp., assembly GCA_042088665.1. GTDB lineage: Bacteria > Pseudomonadota > Alphaproteobacteria > Rhodobacterales > Rhodobacteraceae > JBELMB01. The sequence goes on along the minus strand of JBELMB010000278.1, from coordinate 3,769 downwards.
CCTTACATCACCTCCACCGTTGCGGTGACTTTGGTCTGGCGGTGGATCTTTTCGACCCGGTTCGGCCTCTTGAACACCGCGCTCGACTGGGTCGGGATCACGGAAAATCCCGCATGGCTGGCCGATCCGATGTTTGCGCTGCCCGCCGTGGCCATCGTGTCGATCTGGAAGGATGCAGGGTTTTACATGCTGCTGTTGCTGGCCGGGCTGCAGACCATCAATTCGGAATATTATGAGGCGGCGAAAATCGATGGCGCCAATGCCTGGCAGCAGTTTCGCAAGATCACGATTCCGCTTTTGTCGCGGTCGCTTTTCTTTGTGTTGATCATCGCGCTGATCCGCTCCACTCAGACCTTCGAGATCACCTATGCGTTGACGGGCGGCGGTCCCAACGGCGCCACCACCACGCTGGCCTTTGCGATCTACCAGCGGGCCTTTATCGATTTCGACATGGGGCTGGCGGCGGCCCTGTCTTACGTGTTGTGCTTTGTCCTGGGGCTGTTGACGCTGATCAGTTTCCACTACCGCAAGCGGTGGGTGCATGAGTAGCCGCGGTTGGCTCTGGGCGCTTTACATTGTGCTGCTGCTCTATGCGGTGGTCGCGCTGATGCCCTTTGTCTGGATGCTGGTCACCAGCTTCAAGGAGCAACGGGACCTTTTCCAATTGCCGCCCAGTTTCCGGCCCACGCTGCTCTATTCCGACACGCCGTTTGCCAATTACACCGAGGTCTGGAACCGGCGCGATTTCGTCATCTATTTCCGCAATTCGCTGATCGTCTCGGCGCTTGCGGCGTTGGGTCAGGTCATCACCTGTTCGCTTGCCGGCTACGCCTTTGCCAAGATGGAATTGCCGGGCAAGAACCTCCTCTTTGCCGTGGTGCTGGCCACGGCTTTTGTTCCGGCCGAAGTGACGATCATCCCCGAGTTTCTGCTGATGCGCCAATTGGGTTGGATCGACACTTGGTTGCCGCTCATCGTGCCGTCCTTCCTTGTCGGCGCGTTTGGGACCTTCATGCTGCGCGAGTACTTTGGCGCGCTGCCCGATGACTACGCGGAGGCGGCAGTGATCGACGGGGCCAACCCGTTCCAGATCTTTTATCGCATCTATCTGCCGCTGGCGCAGCCCGCCCTGGTGGCGATCTTTGTGATCGGCTTCATCAACAACTGGGATGAGCTGCTGCGCCCGCTCATTTTCCTCAACTCGCCGGAGCTGTTCACCGTGCCGCTGGGGCTTCTGAGCTTCTTCAGCCAATACGAGGCAGCATGGCATCATCTGATGGCCGGATCGGTCATCTCGGTCCTGCCTTTGGTGCTGGTCTATGTGGTTTGCCAGAAATACGTCCTGCAGGGGTTCATGGGAGGAGGCGTCAAATGACGGTCAAGACGCAGTTTTTCGACCGGCAGCTGGCCTCGGGCAAACTGGCCCGCGTGTGGCGCCTGGATCCCGATCAGCTTGCGGTCCTGCCGCTGTTCACCGCCCGCGCCACCCCTCAGGAAGATCGCCTGACGCAGGTTCTGGGCGCGGCGCGGCTGCGTATGGCGCTGACCCATGTGCCCCCCGCCGCGGAGAGGTTGGCGCAGCCTGAGACGCGGGAGATGGCGGGGCTGGGACCGGTGACCTGCCTTGCCGCGCGCACCCGCGCGCTGCCCAATGGGACGGTGCGCGCCGCGCCTCTGCATCTGTTGCGTCTGGCCGCGTCGCGGTTGGCGGCAGGGGAGGTGTTGATCAATGCCAACCACTTCCTGTTCCTGCGGCCCGAACTGGCGGGGCCGTGGGACGCTTACGGCGATCCGATTGGCCTGACCATGGCGGGCGGTCTCGTCGAGACCCCGCCACAGGTCCGCCGTGCCTGCCTGTTGATGACCAAGGCCGGTCCTGCGATCCGCCGCCTTGGCTTTGCCGATATCACTGTGCAGCTGCCGGATGGGCGCATCCTTTCCCCGCACCCCTTCGGTCCACCGGTCGAGGGGACGTCAGGCACCGCCTTTGCCCTGTTTCACGGCTCGCAGAACGGCGCAACGCCGGTCAGGCAAGGCGTTTGGGACGTTGCCTACGTTGGCCGCCACGCGGTGGCGATCAGGGCGGGCGGGGGCATGCCGATCCCCCGCGCTGGCTGCGTGATCCGGTTTGAGAGCGAGGCCGAGGCCCGCACGGTCGGGTCCATCGCCTACAGGCTGGAGGCGGACCTGCACGAAGGGGTGCAAGCCGGGCCGATCATCGTCGAGCAGGGCGCTGTCACCGAAGCCGGTCGCGACATCTTTGCCGAAGAGGGGATGCGCGCCGACCCTGACCGCCCCGATGCCGTGCCGATCTCGCCTCATGCCTGGGCCGCGGACTGGCACCAGACCCGCGCCGCCCGGCTCTCGGCGGGCGTGACGTCGCAAGGGGCCTTGTTCTTCTGCGCGGTCGAGGGAACATCCTCGTTCTTCCAAAACAAGGCGGAGGCCGCAGGGGCCACCCTCTTTGACCTCGCCTGCCTCATGCGCGACGAAGGGGCCGTGACCGCCATGCACCTGGATGGCGGTGGCTCGACCCAGGTGTTTTGCGAGGGCGGCGGCGCGCTCTTGACCCCGCGCGATGTGCACCACGGCCAACCCGGCAGCCCAGCCCAATTCGACCGCCCGCTGCCCCTGGCCCTAAAGCTGGGATAGCAGGCAAGTGGCCCGATGGGACCCGTGGTCTATTACAAACTGCCACCGATGGCTTGGGGCCCGTTACTTGGCGGAGGGATCTGACCGGCAGCGGCAAACATGTCGAGCAGACGCCATTTGCCGCCATACTGACACCATCAAAACGTCCTGTTTGACCACTTTGAGCCCTTGTTGACCGATGCTGCGCGGCGCACAAAGGTCTGCTATGATGAAAAAAGTCGACAAACTGACTTTCTTCGTGGTTGGCAGTATAAATTTCTAAGGGGCCGAGGATGCACGAACCGAAGGGTCGTCTGACCGACATATTCAGCCTTCCCGCCGATGGTTCTGGGCAACCTCAGTCGATTCTTATTCTTGATCAACTTACCCACGTTCCCGAGATTGGGGATGTGCTTCAGATGGCAGATCGTAACTTGTTGGTTGCACAAGTTGATAGACAGCGGATGCGAAGCTGCCTGACAGGCTGGCCGCTGATTGGCCTTGGCAGTATCGCCGTATTGGTCAACGAGCCAACGAAGGAATTGAAACCCTTAGCAAGGCATCCAAACCGTCTTTGGGTAACTTGGAAGCCAAAAGCGGATTTGCCATGGCATTTCAAGGCTGATGACCTCCCCAAGTTCATCCGACTAAATGAAGACTGGAACGCTCATCCGAATGATGTGGGTCTCAGGCTTGAAGAGCGCGGAGACGAGTTGATTGCCCGCATGAAACCAAATCCTTACGCCTATCGCCAATATGAGAACATCCCCGAAATCGCTGTCAGCTTCGTAAACTGCTCCAAATATCGCGTTACGTCAGTCAACGATGAAGGCTGGTATTCGGGCCAGTGCCGTTTCAGTGGGCTTGCGCCAGAATGGGGTGAGTTCTACGAAATTTCAGGCAACACTCAAGACAACATGAACTCTACACCTTAGATTAAGATGGAAGGCGTTGGGGCAAAGCATTTTCATTTCTATTTGAAAGATGAAACCCTCGAAATCAAAGCACGAGATTGGTTGTTGAAATCCGAAAGCTGACCTTCGGAAGGCGACCTCCTACGGCAGCTTCGTCCCGCACTAATGACATGGGCAGGTTGGGCGTGCGGGTGCAATGAATGTCTGCAAAAGATGCTGTAGCT
>JBELMB010000060.1:0-27010 GCA_042088665.1 Sagittula sp. | reverse complement strand
CGTACTTCCTTCGGGTCGTGTTCCAAACCGGAGCGAAGGCCCTGCGCCATATCTCCCGGATAGATATCGTCCTCATCGCCCGTCTCGATGCCGTTCAAGGCGGCACGCACCACATCCGCAGGGTCCAGTTTTGGCGGCGGGAAATCCTTGCTCATATCGGTGTCGACAGCGCCGGGCATGACCGCAAAAACCGTTGTGCCCTGCGCCTTGAGTTCCGCGCGAACGGCCTGTGTCAGGCTCAGGCCAGCGGCTTTGCTGGCGCACAATGTGCCCATCATCGGCAAGGCAACCCGGCTCAGGATCGAGAGCATATTGACGATTGCGCCGCCGCCGTTCGCCTTGAGCACCGGCGCAAAGGCGCGCACCATGGACAGGGTGCCAAAGTAATTGACCTCCATCTCCTTGCGGGCATCGTCCATCGACGGGTTCTTGATCGCACCGGAGTTGCTGTTGAACCCCGCGTTGTTGATCAGAAGCGTGACCTCGCCCGCCTCTGCCGCGGCCTTGGTCACCGCATCGCTGTCGGTGATGTCCAGCGTCACCGGCACGACCCGGGGATCGTCGGCGATGCCGGACACGTCGCGCGCGGCCGCGTAGACTTTTGCCGCTCCGCGATCCAGCAAGGCCGAAACATAATGCGCACCGATGCCGCGATTGGCACCGGTGACAAAGACAACGGAATTCTCGATCTGCATGGCGTAAGGTCCTTTTGACGTGTGCACGAGCCAGTCCGGATCGTATTCGGGCGTGGGCGCGGAGCGCAGCAGCTTTGTCGTATAGCTATGCTTTGGCGCGACAAAAACCTGATCGACCTTGCCGTCTTCGCGGATCTTGCCGCGCTCCATGACCAGCACGCGGTCGGCCAGTGACCGCACCACAGCCAGATCATGGGTGATGAACAGAACCGACAGGGCGTGGCGCTCTCTCAGATCCAGCAAGAGCTTGAGGATCCGCGCCTGACTGGAGACGTCGAGACCCGACACCACCTCATCCGCCACAATGAGTTTGGGCAGACTCGCCAAAGCCCGCGCAATGCCAACGCGCTGTCTTTGCCCACCGGAGACACGATGCGGATAGTGATGCTTGAACTCCGGCGTCAGGCCGACCTGATCCAGCAGCGCATCCACCGCCTGATCCATCGTCGCACTTGTCTGGGTGCCAAAGTTCCGGATCGGCACGGCGAGGGATTGCCCAATGGTTTTGCGCGGATTGAGCGAAGACAGCGGATCCTGAAAGATCATCTGAATGTCTTTGCGAAACGGACCCCAACGCCTGTACCACGCGCGGTCCTTTGTGCCGATCACAGCGGTATTGTCCGGATCCACGATGGTTTGCCCATCGAACCGCAATGTGCCTTGCTGGATTTGCGTCAGACCGGCGATGGCCCGTCCAAGGGTGGTCTTGCCCGAACCGCTTTCGCCCACCAGCGCGAGAATTTCTCCGTGCTGCATCGAAAAACCGATGTCCGACAGGATCGGATAGCCCTTTTCGTCCTTGCGCAAGAACCGTCTGCGTTGACCCAACCGCACACCAAGCCCTTGGATATCAAGCAAAGCCTCAGCCATCGAGCGCCTCGGTTTCAGCGATCAGCGCGTCGATCAGCGCATTGGGCACCGGCGTCAGCCCATGGTCGGGTTGGTCATGGCGCGGCGTGGCGGCCAGCAGCGCCTTGGAATAGGCATGGCCGGGGGCGTTCACCAGATCCTCGCAACGGGCGCGCTCCAGCACCCGCCCGCCATGCATGACGGTGACGGTATGGCAAATCTTGGCCACGACACACAGATCATGGGTGATGAACATCAAACCCACCCCGGTCTCGCGCTGCATTTCTCGGATCAGGTGCAAAACGTCCTTTTGCACCGTCACATCCAGCGCCGTTGTGGGCTCATCAGCGACGACGAGCCGGGGCTTGATCGCAAAGGCGGCGGCAATCAACGCGCGTTGGCGCATTCCGCCGGACAATTCGTGAGGGTAGGACTTGGCGACCTTTGTGGCAGAGGGGATGCGCACAGCGTCCAGCCAGCGAATGACCTCGGACAGCTTGGAGCCCGACACAGAGCGCGGCAAAATCTCGGAGATCTGGGCCGCGATCGTGCGGCATGGGTTCAGGGCGCTCAGTGGATCTTGTGGGATCAACGCCAGATCGCGGCGCAAGAGCGCGCGCCGTTGTCGTGCGCTCTGGGTCAGGAGGTTGGTGCCATTCAGCCAGACCTCGCCGCCTGTCACGCCGACATCGCGTGGCAACACGCCAAGAATGGCCTTGCCCAACATGGATTTTCCCGCGCCGGATTCGCCGACAATGCCCGCGATCTCAGAGGCTTGCACCTGCAAGGACACGTCCCGCAAGACCGGCGTGCCGCGCACGGCAAGCGACAGGTTCCTGACCTCCAGCAGGCTCATTTGCGCAACACCGGATCAAGGTAATAGCGCAGCGCGTCGCCCATGGCGTTCAGCCCGATGATGGTCAGGATCAAGGCCCCCACCGGGAAGGCCATCACCCACCAGGCCTCGTTGATGACGCGCCGACCTTCGGCAATCATGTCCCCCCATGTCACGGCCCCGGAGGAAACAGAGAGCGACACAAAGCTGAGGATGGTTTCAACCGTGATGGCAATGCCGATCTCGAAAAAGAACAGCGTCACGAGCAAGGGCAGCACGTTGGGCAGCACCTCCTTGATCAGGATCGACAGGTCTCCGCCCCCGGTGATGCGCGCGGCGTCGATGTAGTCGCGGCTGCGCTGTTGCAGGATATCTGCGCGCACAACCCGGGCAAAGCGGGTCCAGTCGATCACCGCCACAACGATGATAACCGATGTGAGCGTGGTCCCAAGCAAGGCCACGAGGATGATCGACAGAAGCACCGGCGGAAACGACAGCCAGACATCGACGATGCGGCCAATCACGCTGTCGATCCAGCCGCCATAAAACCCCGCCAGCGCGCCAAGAATGACCCCCACAATCGCGGCAAGGATGGCCACGGACACGCCGACAATCACCGCCACCCGCGCCCCGTAGATCAAGCGCGAGGCGACGTCGCGGCCAAGGCCATCAGTGCCCAAAGGATGGGTCCATGGGTTGTCGATCCCAAAATACGCCGGGTCGTTGTTCAGCCATGCGGGGGGCATGTTGATCAAAAACAGATCGTCCAGCGTCGGGTCATGCGGTGCGATCCATGGCGCGAACAGCGCCGCGATCACGACGCAGCCAAGCACGACAAGGGCAAAGATCAGCCGCAGCCGCGACACCATCTCGGCCGAGCGCTCAAGCCCCGATCCGGTGCCTTTGCTCTTGGCGAGTGCAAAGTTTTCGGCATTGCTCATTGCGATTTCCTCAGCCGTGGGTCGGCGAGGCGGAACAAGCCGTTGCTGCTGAGGTTGATCAGAATGAAGATCAGCGCAAAGGTCAGAACGATCCCCTGTATCAGCGGCAGATCCCGGTTGATCACCGCTGAAATGGCAGTGGAGCCGATTCCGGGCCAAGAAAACTGACGCTCGATCAAGACGGTGCCACCGATCAGAAAGGTCAGTTGCACCGATGTCAGCGCGATGGTCGGGATCAGCGCATTGCGCAGCGCTTCCTTGAGGATGATGGCGAGGCGGCTTTTGCCCCGCGTCTGCGCCAGCATCACGTAATCCTGCGCCATCGCCTCTTCGAGCGAGGATTTGAGCACCCGCGTGATCCCCGCTGCAAAAGGCAGGCTGAGGGCCACGGCAGGCAGGATCGCATAGCGCAACAACTCGGCGAAAGCGCCGAACCGGAACGTCACCAGCGCCTCGAGCATGAAGAAATTGGTCGCGAAATCCTGCGCAGTGCGCGGATCAAACCGGCCAGACACCGGCATCGTCGGCGCAAACAGCGTGACCAGCAGGATAAAGATCAGCGCCCAGAGAAAATCGGGAATGGCCTGTGCGAGGCCCGCAAATCCGTCGATGATCAGGGCTGCGGTGTCGGACACCAGCCACGTCGCCAGAACGGACAAAGTAAAGGCCAGCGAAATCGCAATCAGACTGGCCAGCAGGACCAGTTCCAGCGTTGCAGGCAGACGGTCCAAAACCACCTCAAGCACCGGCAGGCGAAACTGCGTCGACATACCGAAATCCAGTTGCGCGACATTGCCAAGCCAGATGCCATATTGCGCGACGATGGATTTATCGAGCCCGTAGAGCCGTTCGAGGTTCTGGCGCACCTCTTCGGTGGCCCCCGGCGGCAGCATCATCGCAATCGGGTCGCCCGGCGCCAGCCTGAGCACGGCAAACACGACAATGGACACCCCAAGGAGCGTCAAGGCAATCGAACCAAGGGTCAGCGCAAAACGGGCCACGGTGTAGATCTGGCGCCCCTGTGACAGGGCGCCATTCCATAAGTGTTACTGGCTGCGCACGTTCTGAGGCAGCAAGAAGTTGGCCACATGCGGCGTCACGCTCAACCCGTCACGGTGAACAATCGGCTGAACGAATTGCAGCAACGGGATCACCATGGCGTTTTCCGCGATATAGGCGTCAACGGCCTGATAACCGGCGATACGCTTGGCCTCATCGGCCTCGCCCCACAAGGCACCGATCATGCTGTCAACGTCATCCGTGTCCCATGTGGAATGCGGCGATGGGCCGAACATCGCGAACCCGGTGGAGGTCGACGGATCGCCGATCGAGTTGCCCCAGTTGTAGAAGGCCGCAGGGGCCAGCGTGTCCTGTGCGCGCAGGTCGAAATGCTTGGCAATCTCGTAGACCTCGATCTCGGCCTCGATCCCGACGCGCTTCCACATGCCGGTCACGGCCTGAACCATCTCGTAATCCTTGGGTTTGAACCCACGGGTGGTCTGGATCTTGAACTTGACCGGGTTGTCCGTCGAATAGCCCGAAGCTGCCAGCAATTCTTTTGCCAGTTCAGGGTCATAAGCCACTGTCGTGTCCGCCGTGAAGGCCGCGTATTCGGGCGCTTGCAGCGTGTCGATGGGCACGCCGTAGCCGCGCAGCAGCCGGTCAACGATCAGATCCTTGTTGATCGCATGAGCGGCGGCCTTGCGCACATTGGCGTCTTCCATGACGTCCACATCGTTGATGAAGATCATGCCGATGTCGGACACAGGTGTGGTCACACCGGACAGCCCGTCCTTGGCGGCGAGGCGGTCATACTCTTCGTAGGGGATCTCGAGAGTGATGTCGGAGGCCCCGGTTTCCACTTCGGCAACCCGCGCGGAGGCATCTGGCACGAACTTGAAGATGACGGTTTCGAACTCGGGCGCATCGCCCCAGTAGCCGTCGAACCGCTTCAGCCGGACAAAGGAATTGGCGACATACTCATCCACCATGTAGGGGCCGGATCCGACGGGGGCCTTTTCGAACCCTTCGGCGCCGACGCTCTCATAGTAATCCTTGGGCAGGACATAAGCCGTCAGGAAGGCCATCCACTTGAAGATGGTCGGGTCAAAGCGCAGCACATCCGCTTCGATCCGGTTGCCCTCAACGGTGAAGTTGCCAATCGTCGACCAGAGGAACTGAATGGGGTTGCCGGTGTCGGGGTTGCCTGCGCGCTCAAGCGACCAGACCACATCCGCGGGGGTCACGGGATCGCCATTGTGCCAGACCGCACCTTCGCGCACCTCGAGATACACCTTGGTCTTGTCCTCGTTCCAACCCCAATCGGTCAGCAGACCGGCCCGGAACGACAGGTCCGGGTTCTGATCGATGTACTGATCGAACACGGATTTATAGATCGACTGGATCGTCGGGTTCACGGCAGAGACGCCAACAGTCGCATCCCACGAAGGAAGCGAGACATTGTACGCAATGGCGAGGGTCGAGTCGTCCGCCGCAGCGACATTGGCCGCAAGCGTGACGCCGGCCAAAAGGCCCATCAACTTTTTCATGGTTTCTCCCTGGATTTTATTCGTCTCAGATCGCCTTGCCTTCGCTTGACGCCCAATTGGCCATCAAGGTGTTCGAAGGCAGGGTCTCATCAACGAGTTTTTTGGCAGTTTCCTGTCCGGCAACGGGCAGGCCTTTGGGGTCCAGCACGCCGATCTGCACAAGAACAGAGGCTTGATCCCAATAGATATGTTCGTGATAAAGCTTGTCGCCACGGAAGTTCACAATCGCAACCAGCGGAATTTCCACGTATTTTCCGGTGGGCGCGACGCCGGGCAGCATCCAGTCGATCTCGCGGTCATGGGTAAAGCAGAACAGCATCTCGTCGACCAGACGGTCGGTGCCGATGGTGCGCGAGATCGGGATCAGCTTGGTGTCATCGGGGTTCGCATCGACAAAGTGGTGCTTGTAGAAGCGCGCCAGATGACCGTAACCCACGCCGCCCGTCATGGTCGGGATGTGGTTGACATAAGGCTCTGCGACCATGGTCTTCATGGTCTCATGCACATCGCGCGTCGCGAACTCGTAGTAGCAGTGCATGTCCCACAGATGGCTCAGATCGTAGATCGGCCCCAGCACACTCCGCAGCAGCGAGAGCGAACGGGAATAGGCCATCAGGGTGGACGGCTTGTCAAAGCAGTCGCGCCCATGGGTGGCAAAGGCATGGTCAACGCCGGGGTAATCGTAGAACGCAAAATCGGCGCGATCCTTGAACGCGTCCTTGATCTTGGCCACGGCTTCGGGCGGCGCGAATTTGTCCAGCTCGGCGGTGTGGAACACCATCGGGCAGGTGATGTTGCTGCCCTCGTCCAGCGCCTCTTCGATGCCGACGCCGTAGTAGGACACGGCGCAATCCACATCCGTGCGGGCCGCGGTCAGATAGGCGAGCTTGCCGCCAAGGCAGTAGCCCAGCGCACCGACCTTGCCGACGACGTCGTCCATGCTGCGCATATGCGCAATCGTGTCGCCTGCGTCCTTGATGCCCTGATCGACGTCAAATTTCTGATACAAACCAAAGGCCTTGCCGAAATCCTCTTCGGAGTAGCCAAGGTTCACGTCCGATTCCATCCGCCAGAACAGGTCGGGCACCAGAACCACATAGCCTTCTTCGGCAAAATGGTCCGCCATCGACTTCATGTAGTCGTTGATGCCAAAGATCTCTTGAAGCAGCACAAGCCCCGGTCCGGATCCCGTCTCTGGCTTGGCCATGTAGGCCTTGAACGACCCTCCATCGCTGGCGGAGATTTGAACAAAAGATCCGTTGGCCATAGATGCGCTTCCCATCAGGATTGGAGGCCGGTGGCCTCGGGTTTTTCAAACAGGAAAGACCTACGCCATGACACCACGCGAGTCTATGCCATTGCTCAGGACGACCCGGCAAACTGAAACACCCAACCTGTGAGGGCGCGTGCGACAGAGAGGAACCCTGAGTTTTATCAAATCAATACATAATGTTACATCCCACCCTGAATGGGCGGGACCCAAGGCATGCCGATCTCACGCGCTGACCTTCATACATCTTGGCGTTGACCCGATTCAGATCATTTTCCGCCTGCTTTGATCTGGTGGTGGCTTTGACACCACCACCGAAAGACCACCGAGACGCACCTGACCGGTTGCAGCGGCGCGGCAAACAACAGTTGCGCGACGTGGACCTCAAAACACAGTGACCTTTGGCGGTGGATCCTTGCGGCAATCACCCGATCAAGGTCTGGCGCACGACCGCGCCTGATGGTCTCTATGCAGCCCCGTCAATGGCGAGCCAGATCTACGCACAGGGCATCGGTCATTCGTCAGCGACGACCGCCGCTGTCACCCTTCGAGCGCAGAGATCATGTCCACCCGCGTGCCATGGCGGCCCCCCTCGAATTGTGCCCCGAGGAAGGCGTCCACGATTTCCAGGGCCAGCCCCTCGCCCACCACCCGTGCGCCAAGCGACAGCATGTTGGCATCGTTGTGCATCCGGATCATCCGCGCAGAGAAGGTATCGCTGCAGACACCGCAGCGGACGCCCTTGACCTTGTTCGCGGCCATCATGATCCCCTGCCCGGTGCCACACAGCACGATCCCCAACGCACAGTCGCCAGAGGCCACACGCTCAGCCGCGGCGGCGCCATGCTTGGGGTAGTGGGTGCTTTCCGGCGTGGTGGGACCGATGTCGACAACCTCCCAACCGGCGTCGGCAAGATGGTCGGCAATGACCCCGCGCAGCGCGATGGCCGCGTGGTCGCTGGACAGGACGATACGGGTTTTGGCGGTCATGACATCTCCTTTGATCAGAGGCGGTGTTGCGGTCCAGCGAGGCATAGAGCCTTTCAAACCGCGCCGCAAACACACCGCCAAATCAGGCGCCGGATTGGCCCGGCCAAAGGATGACGGTCGTACGGCGCCAGACGCAAACTGCCCCCCGAAACATATTGTAGATTGCGGGGTGATGCGCAACACTTCCGCCATGCGTGCATTCTGTTGCACGTCACGAACAGCCCTGCTGGGGCGCAGTTTGCGGTGGAGGATGGAATGGTTGCGCGTTTGACGAAGCCTCGTGTTTTTGTGGTGATGCCTTACGGGCTGAAACAGGGCTACGACGGCAGCTGGATCGATTTCGACAGCGTCTATGATCTGTTCAAGACGGCGCTCGGGTCCGATTTCCACATTCACAGGGCGGACAAGGACAGCCGCACCGGCGACATTCTGGAAGACATGTTCAAGGACATCCTCCTTGCGGATCTGGTCATCGTGGATGTGTCGATCGACAATCCCAACGTCTGGTACGAAATGGGTGTGCGCCACACGCTGCAATCGCGCGGGGTGCTCATGGTCAAGGGCACGGACCGTCCGATGCCCTTCAACCTGAAACCGGACCGGGTGTTCTCCTATACCCTCGATCCCGCGAACGAGACCACGGGCAAGCGCGATACGCCCCGCAGACCAAACACCATCGAGGCAGACGCGCAGAACATCCACCACTGGCTGACGACGCTCGCCGCGGAGAAACACCGCATCGACAGCCCCGTCTACCACAATCTCCGTGGCCTGCCGGAGCCGGATTGGCGCAGCCTGCGCATGCCCGCTCTTGAGACGCAGTGGCAGCAACTAGAGGCTTACAAAGACCTGATCGACATCGCAAAGCGCAACAAACGTCCGGGCGACATCCTCACACTTGCCAGCATGCCGCCCAATCGCGCGCTGGAACTGGAGGCGCTGACACTCGCAGGCCAATCGCTCAACAAGATGGGCCGCTTCGCCTTTGCCAAGGAAACCCTCGACGAAGCGCTGGCCATCGACCCGGCAAACACCGTTGCCCGGCAACAACGCGCCATTGCGCTTGGCCGAATGGAAAAGCAATCACGGGCGGAGGCCGCGCTCAGGGATCTGGCCACAGACGATCAGACCGGGGAAACCCTTGGCCTGCTGGGCCGCATCGCCAAGGAGCGCTGGACCGACAGTTTCAGACCACACGGCACCCCCGACGACGCGGATCTGAAGACCGCCGCCGCCGATCAGACCGATCGTCTGCGCGACGCGGCGGACCGCTATATTCATGCCTTCAAGAAAGATCCGGGCGACTATTTCCCCGGGATCAATGCGCTGACGCTGACCGCGCTTTACGTCTACTTCACCGGCACAAATGACGGGCTGCCGGATGTGTCCGATCTGCGGGGCGGCGTGACCTGGGCCCTTGGCTGCGCGATGGAGCAGGAAAAACAGCGCGACCACGCGGTGTCTTTCTGGTCGCTGGCCACACATGCCGAGCTGGCCCTGATGTCCGACGCCAGCGACGAGGATGTCACGAAACGCTATCGCCGCGCCGCCCGGTCGGACAAACGCGATTGGTTCGGTCTGGACAGCGCGCGCCAGCAACTCGTTTTTCTGCGGCAGGTCGGTTATCGGCGCGCGCTCTGCGATACGCTGATCGCCACCCTGACGGAGGAGCGCGACACGCAACACAAAGAGGCCGGCACGAACAATGTCGTGCTGTTTGCGGGCCACATGGTTGACGCCGCGGACCGCAGCACACCCCGCTTTCCCGCAACTGCGGAAGCGGCCGCACGGACCCGCATCGAGGCGGAGCTCGACAGGCTGGGAATCGGCGCAAACGACCATGTGGTAACCGGCGCGGCCTGCGGTGGCGACCTGCTGTTGCTGGAGGCAGCGCGGGCGCGCGGGGCCTCTGCAACGGTTCTTCTGCCGCAGGAGCGCGCCGCGTTTCTCAGGGACTCCGTCACCTTCGCTGATCGCGACGCAGGTGGCACCCGCTGGCAAGACAGTTTCAAGAAAATGGAAGAAGACGAGGCTGTCGAGATCCGTATCCAGCCCGAAGAACTGGGCGCCGCCATCGCCCTCGACCCGGAATCCGGTGCGGGTGGACGGATCTATGAACGCAACACGATCTGGCTGATCTATTCAGCCCTGTCGATGAAGGCCAAGCAAACCCATTTGCTGTTGCTCTGGAACAGACAAGGCGGTGACGGTGCGGGCGGCACGGCCCACATGGCCCGCGAGATGCAACGCATCACCGGCGAGGCCGCCATCGTGATCGACCCCGGCACGCTGTAGATCCCCGGCAGCCATCTGCGACGCAGGGCCCCAGACGCTCAGCCCTCGGGCGTATAGGTCCAGCGGTAATGCGGCGGGGTTGGCCCCTTGTTGCGCCCGCCTTGCTGGGACTGCTCCCATGCATGCGCGAGGATCCCGACAGAGCGCGACAAACAGAACAACCCCCGGGCGAGAGGCGGAGCAAAGCCCAGTTCCGCATAGATCACCGCCGTGGCCCCGTCGATGTTCATCGGGATGGGGCGGGTTTTCTCAGCGGCGATAAAACGTTCTATCCCTGTTGCGACCCGCGCGAAATCACCCGAGCAGACACCGGCCAGGCGGGCCTCTTCGACCAGAGCCATCAGGCGCGGGGCCCGTGGGTCTTGCGGTTTGTGAAAGCGGTGGCCGAACCCCGGCAGGATGGGCCCTTCTCGCGTGCGCCAGGCGTCAAGCGCCTCCTTGAGGCCTGCTTCAGCGGCCAGATCGCTGTCCGCAGCGAGGCCCGCGGTTGCGTCCAACACGTGATGGTAGAGCCCGACCGCCTGCTCCCCCGCCCCTCCATGCACATCGCCCAGCAGGTTCACCGCGCTGGCCATGGCATTGTTCAGCGGCAGACCGCAGGTCACCGCCATCCGCGCGGTGGCGATCGAAGGCGCTTGCGGGCCATGATCCACGGCCGCCACAAGCGCGGCCTCGAACAGCGCGCATTGCCCTTGCGTTGGCAGATCGCCCCGCACCATCAACCAGATCATCTGCGGAAAGCTGACCGCGCCAATCAATTCCTGAATCGGGCGCCCCCGAATGTCGATGCGCCCGGGCTCCATGTCGATGATGGAAGTGCGCCACCAGTCTGCCACATCGCTCATAACACGCCCTCACGTTGCAGATGATCACGTTCCCGCGCATCCAGCCCAAGCGCCCCCCAGACCGTTTCATTGTCCTGTCCCAGCACCGGCGGGGGCGTCTTGGGCACGGGGCGCTGGCCATTGACCACCACGGGCGCGCCGGTCACCGACAGCTGCTCGCCCCCCAGATCGACGCTGGTCACCAGCCCGCGGTCGCGGATCTGTGCCTCGGACAGGACCTGCGGCACGCTGAGCACCGGCCCGGTCGGCACGCCCAGCGCGTTCAACTCTGTCACCCATTCCGCCGCGGTCTTTGTCGTCAGCACGGTTTCAAGAGCGCGGCGCAGCGCCTCGCGATTGCGCTTGCGGTCCTCGCGCGTGGCATAGTCCGGATCGTTCAGCAACTCCGAGAGGCCAAGGTGACGGGCAAGACTGTCCCATTGGCTGTCCCGGTTGGCGGCGATGTTGATCGGCTGGTCCGCGGTGGCAAAGGTGCCCGACGGCGCAGAGGTGGTGTTTTCATTGCCATGCGCGCCCGGCGTGACGCCTCCGATCAGATGGTTGGATACCACCCATCCCATCGCCGACAGCACCGCATCCGTCATCGAGATGTCGAGGAACACGCCCCGCGGATGCTGGTTCAGCGCGGCAGAAATTGCGAATGCCGCCGCCATTCCGCCTGCCGTATCCGCCAGCGGATAGCCCACACGCAGCGGCGCGCTGTCTGCGTCTCCTGTCACGGACATCACACCACTGATGCCCTGCACGATCTGGTCATAGGCCGGGTTGTCCCGCCAGGGACCGTCCTGCCCAAAGCCGGAAATCGCGCAATAGACCAGCCGCGCATTGGTGTCCTTCAGCGTCTCGTAATCCAGCCCGAGACGCGCCATCACCCCGGGGCGAAAATTCTCGACCACGACGTCGACGGTGCGCACCAGCCGCAACAGCAGATCCCTGCCCCGCGGATCCTTCAGGTTCAGCGTAACAGAACGTTTCGCGGCATTCTGCGCGAGGAAACTGATCCCCATGCCAGCCGCATTGCGCGCCGCATCCGCGCCCAGTTGGCGCGCAAGATCCCCGCCGCCGGGGCGCTCGACCTTGATGACTTCCGCCCCCATGAGCGCCAGCTGATAGCAACAATAGGGCCCCGCCAGAACGTTGGTCAGATCCAGAACCCGGATGCCTGACAGCGGCTCAGTCGCCATCGGCCACGCCTCTGGCCCGGATCCTTGCCCGCCGCGCACGGTAACTGGGGATCAACACCAGCAGCGCCGCAACGACCAGAAGGCCCAGCGTCATCGGACGTTCCAGCACAAATCCGATCCCGTCATAAAGCTGCATGGAGCGGGAGAAATTATCCTCCAGCATGGAGCCAAGGATGAACCCGATCAGCAGCGGCGCCAGCGGATAATCGGCAAAGCGCAGGATCGTCGCGCAGACTCCCAGCCCGACGAGGAACAGCAGTTCAGTCGCGTTGTTCTGCCCGATATAACTGCCCATCAGCGTGAAGAAGAGGATGAAGGGGATCAGATAGTTGCGTGGAATCGCGAGGATCTTGGCGATGTAAGGGATCAGCGGCAGGTTCAGGATCAGCAACACGATGTTGCCAATGTACATGGAAATGATGACCGCCCAGAAGATTTCCGGATCGTCAATCATCAGCCGCGGCCCCGGTGTCACGTTCAGCGCAATAAGCGCGCCAAGCAGGATCGCCGTGGTGCCCGATCCCGGGATGCCAAGCGTCAGAAGCGGCACAAAGGACCCGGTGCAGGCGGCGTTGTTCGCCGTTTCCGGCGCTGCGAGACCCTTGATCGACCCCTTGCCGAATTCTGCCTGCTCTTCCTTGGTGGCGATGTTGCGCTCTACCGCGTAGCCCAGAAAGGACGCGATCGTGGCCCCGGCGCCCGGCAAGACGCCGATGAAGAAGCCCTGCAACGATTGACGCCCGATGACCGGCGCGATGCTGCGGGCCTCGGCTGCGGAAATGCGCAGGTTGTCGATCTTTCCGCTGTCGCCCGTGGTCTGCACGCTGCGCGCCGGGTTCATCACGAGGAACAGCGCCTCAGGCAGGGCGAACATGGCCATGGCAAGCGTGATAAAGCTGAACCCGGATTGCAGGTCCATGATGCCCATGGTGAAACGCGGCATGTTGAACAGCGCGCCTTCGCCCACGGTGGCGAGGATCAGTCCGACGAGGGTCATCAGAACGGCCTTGGCCACGTTGCCCGTGCCTGCAAAGGCCGCGATGGCAGACAATCCGACCACCATCAGCGCAAAATACTCCGCCGAGTGAAACAGCAACGCCACAGAGGACAGCATGGGCGCAAAGATCATCAAGAGCACGGCGCCAATTGTCCCCCCGGCAAAGGAGGCGATGGCCGCCACCGTGAGGGCCTTGCCGGCCTTGCCGGCGCGGGCCATGGGGTATCCGTCAAAACTGGTGGCCACAGTGCCCGCCACCCCGGGCGCATTCAGCAGGATCGACGAGGTGGACCCACCGAAGATCGCGCCGTAATAGACCCCGGCCAGCAGGATCAAGGCCGCGGACGGATCGCCGATTGTGATGGCCACCGGGATCATGATGGCGATGATCGACATCGGCCCCAGCCCCGGCAGCATGCCGATGAACGTACCAATGAGGCAGCCACCGATAACCATCAGCAGGTTGGTGACGGAAAAGGCCGTTGAGAGACCGACGAGCAAACCTTCGAGCATGGGACTCTCCTTAGAGGAAGAACGGCAAGGGGCGCAGGACGATGCCCAGCACCCCCTCGACGAGGTACCAGACGGCCCCGGTTGCGACCGCGGCAACGGGGATCAGGACGTGCAGCTTGCGTTCTCCGAGGACAATCGCGCCGAAGCACAAGAAACCAGAGGTCGCCAGAAGGAATCCCGCGGGACGCAACAACAAGGCATAGGCCACCATCAGCCCCAGCAGCGCCAGAGCCTGCCCGACCTTGTAGTCCCCCAGGCGCCGGTAATCGATGTCGCCGACCTTTGTCTCACCCTGGGATTTCTCGAGACCGAGGAGGATGACCAACGCGGCCACGATGGCCATGACAGAGAGCGTCTTGGGGAATGTGCTGGGCCAGATCGGGTTGCGCTGCATGAAGGGTGGCAGCAACTGGTCCATGGTGAAGAACGCGGCATAGCCATAGGCAAGCGCCATGATCAGAATGATCAGCGCGATCCATCGGTCGAGCGCCATAACGGTCTCTCCCCTGTCGAAGTGGTGGAAGGTGGCCGATTTCTTTCAAAGAAATCGGGCCGGAATTTTTGAAAAATTCCGGCGCGCGAGCCAACCCGCGCGCCGGGCCTCCGATCAATCGATCACAGGAAGCCGAGCTTTTTCATCAGGTCGCCGATCACGGTCTCCTGGTTTTCGAGGAAGGTTTTGAAATCGTCGCCCGGGTTGTGGATGTTGACCCAACCGTTGCGCGCGCGCACGGCTTCCCACTCTTCGGTCTCGTACATCTTGCCGATCGCGTCGGTGTACATGGCCAGCTTGTCTTCCGGGAGGCCCGGTGCGGCAAAGAACCCGCGCCAGTTCACAAAGGTCGTGTCAATGCCCTGTTCCATCATGGTTGGTGCATCTGCATAGGCATCGACGCGTGCGTCGGACGTCACGCCGAGGATCTTGACCTCACCCGCCTGCGCAAGCGCCACGGCCTCGGAGAAGCCGGTGGAGAGCGCCTTGATTTCACCCGACAAAAGGGCCGCCATGGCCTTGCCGCCCGCGTCATAGGGAATGTATTTCACGCCCAGCGCGTCTTTGCCGGCAGCTTCCATCACCATGGCCGCAACGAGATGGTCCATGCCGCCAGGCACGGAGCCACCGCCGATGGCCGTTGCGCTGGGATCCGCGTCATAGGCCGCCAGCAGCTCTCCCATGGAGTTGATCGAGCTGTCCTTGGACACCACGAGCGCCGCGTAATCGCCGATCGTGCCGGAGACCAGCGTCAGATCGCGGAAGTTATGCGGGAACACGCCAGTCAGCGAGCGGATCACGATGGGGGTGGAATTCACCATCAGCGTGTCGTGCAGGCTCTCCGCGTTCTCGATCAGGTAGCCAATGGCCTTGCCGCCACCACCGCCGGACATGTTCTCATACGACGCGGAGCCAACAAGGCCCGCTTCGGTCAATGCCTCGCCGGTGCCACGTGCCGTGCCGTCCCAGCCACCACCGGCACCGCCGGGGATCAGAAAGTGAATCTTGTCCAGCAGCTGGTGACCGCCGGCAAAGGCGGGCGCACCCAGCGTCAGGGCTGCGGTCGCAGCAACGAGCAGGGCGCGACGGCCCAGTGTCAGATGTGTCATGGTTTTCCTCCCGGTTGACAGCGGCTTCCTTGGCCGCGCATCACGGACAAGGGACCGCATAAAGCTGACATGAACCTGACACGCGGCATCGGGGAGGGCCGCAGGCCATGCGTTATCTCTACGTGGAAGACAATCAGAAGCTCGCCGAAGCGGTGCTGGACAGGCTGACGCTGGACGGTCATGTGGTCGATCACGCGCCCACGCTGGACGAGGCCGCGCACTATGTCTCGACCACGGCTTATGACTTGATCTTGCTGGATATCATGCTGCCTGACGGCGATGGGCGCGCCTTTCTGGAATCGCATCGCCGGCGGGCCGAAGCCACCCCGGTGATCGTGCTCACCGCGCGCTCCGAGATCTCTGACCGCGTTGGTGTTCTCGACCTCGGCGCGGATGATTACATCACCAAACCCTTCGACTTTGCCGAACTGGAAGCGCGCTGCCGCGCCGTGTTGCGCCGTCGCGGCGGGCGGGCAGAAAACAAACGCACCTTGGGCAACCTTGTGTTTGATTCGCTGGCCGGAACCATCCAGATCGGCGACCGGGTGGTGCATCTGCGCAACCGCGAACTGCGTCTCTTCGAGGTGTTCATCGGCGCGCCGAACCAGATCTTTTCCAAGGCAAAGCTCGTCGACCGGCTGTTTTCCTACGACGAGGACGTCACGGAAAACGCCATCGAAGTCTACGTCGGCAGGCTGCGCCGCCATCTCAAGGGCGCCTCGGTGCAGATCGTCACCGTCCGCGGCCTGGGCTACCGGCTGGGCAACGAATGAAAGACCCGGGCACCGCCACTGGCTCCATTCGCCGGCAACTCGTGGTGCAACTGCTCAGCGGCTCCGCCATCCTTGCCCTCGCTCTGTTCCTGATCGTGCAGGGCTTTGCGCGGCAACTGGCCGAAGAAAGCCAGGACAACATCCTCGCGGCGTCGGTCACGTCGATCCTTGATGCCGCCACCATCGAGGAAGGCGGGCTGGTGCTGGACTTGCCCTACTCCGCCTTCTCGATGCTGGCAAACCTGCACGACGACGCGGTCTATTACGCCATCGACGCCAATGGTGTGTTCCAGACCGGCTATGACACCCTGCCCAAGGCGCCCGCTGCCCGGCAGGACGACATGGGCTTTGCCACGATCACGTTTCAAGGGCAGGACGTGCGCATCGTCTCCGCGGCGCGAGCGCTGGCCTCGGGTGACACGCTCATCCGCCTGACGGCAACCGTGGGCCAGACCCGCTCCGGCCAGCGCGTGACCCTGATGCGGATCTCGCGCTCCGCGGCGGCACTTGGCATCGGCTTCTTTGTCTCTGCCGCCCTGCTGGCGGTGATCGCCGCCCGCGCCGCCATCAAGCCGCTGGAGCAACTGGCCCTCTCCGTCACCCGCCGCGGCCCCCAGGATCTGCGGCCCGTGGTGTCGCGCGTGCCTTTGGAAATGGTCCCGCTGGTGGCCGCGCTCAACCGGTTCATCGCCCGATTGCAGACCTCGCTCAGCCGGTCAGAGGATTTCATCGCCGAGGCCGCCCACCGCGTCCGCACCCCTTTGGCCACCGTGCGAATGCAGGCCGAAGTGACCCTGCGTCGCGTCGAAAAGGAAGAGAACCGCAAGAGCGTGCGCGAAATGATCCGTGCCATCGACGAAAGCTCCCGCGCGGCTGGGCAGCTTCTGGATCATGCCATGGTGACCTTTCGCACCGACCACCTCGAGGAAGTGGACATTGATCTGGGCCACATGGTGCTGGACATCGTGGACCGCCTGCGCCCGACCGCCGATCTGCGCGACATCGCGCTGGAGGCAGAGGTCAGCGGCCACTTGCACACCCGCGGCGACCCGATCCTTGTGCAGAATGCCCTGCGCAACGTGCTGGACAATGCGATCAAGTATTCACCCCGCGACAGTGCCGTGCGTGTCACGCTCAGCGCCATTGACGCGCATGCCGTGGTCCGGATCAGCGACACGGGTCTTGGCTTTCCGGACACCGATCTGACCGCGCTCACGCAGCGCTTTGCCCGTGGCGCAAATGTCGAAGGGGTGGTCGGTTCCGGCCTCGGCCTGACCATCGTCGACGAGGTCATGACCGCCCATGGCGGGAGGCTTGACATGGCCAACAACATGAAAGGACCCGGCGCATGCGTCACCTTGCGCTTTCCCTTGCCCTGATCCTGCTCGCCCCGGTGGCGACAGCCTTCGAGATCGAAGACCGCCACTGGTTCGGGTCCGAGGCGGCGGGCACCGTTCTGCGCGTGCTGTCCACCGCGGACAGGGCGGTCTTTGCCCCTGTCATCGAGGCCTACCTCGCAGAAACACCCGACACGGCGGTCGATTACGTGGTTGCCAGTTCGGGCGAAGTGATGCGGGCTTTGTTCAAAGAGAACGCCGCGTTCGATCTGGCGATCTCCAGCGCCATGAACCTGCAGACAAAGCTGGCCAACGACGGGCACGCGCTGTCGCATCGATCCTCGGTGACCGAAGGCATCCCCGACTGGGCCCGCTGGCGCGACCACCTCTTTGCCTTTACCCGGGAACCTGCCGCCATCGTCCTGTCGCGCAAGGATTTTGCCGACATCGGCCTGCCCGGAACCCGGCAAGAGCTGATCGCGCTCCTGCGCAAACACC
This sequence comes from Sagittula sp., assembly GCA_042088665.1. Lineage (GTDB taxonomy): Bacteria > Pseudomonadota > Alphaproteobacteria > Rhodobacterales > Rhodobacteraceae > JBELMB01. The sequence goes on along the minus strand of JBELMB010000060.1, from coordinate 8,837 downwards.
CCGACCGGTTTCGCGGGCGCATCGGCACCTACGACGTGCGCAATTCGGGGCTTGGCTATCTTTTGGCGACGCAGGACGCCCGCACATCCGAAAGCTATTGGCGCCTGACGGAAATCATGGGCTTTCTTGAGGCCCGGCTTTATTGCTGCTCGTCGCAAATGATCGAGGCCGTGGCCAGCGGTGAACTCGCCGTCGCCTACAACGTGCTGGGCAGCTACGCCGAAGCACGCGACGACGGCCAGAACGTCGCCATCGTCTATCCACAGGATTTCACCACCGTGATGCTGCGCACCGCCCTGATCCCACGCAGTTCCCGCGATCCAAGGGCAGCCGCCGCCTTTCTGGATCACATGCTGTCTATCGCCTGGCTCGACAAACCCCTGCCGCGGTACGAGTTCGACCGGCTCAGCGGAGATGGTGCAGAGCCCGGCGCCAGCTACCGATACATCCGCCTCGGCCCCGGTCTGCTGGTGCATCTGGACCGGCTCAAGATGGGCAGCTTTCTGCGCGCCTGGGAAAGCGCCATTCTGCAGGACTGAGCCGCTGCGGCGTTAACCCCTTGCTAACCAAGCTTACCGCAGGGTGGAGACCGCGTGGTTCAGGGGATCCGACATGGTCGCAATGGCCTATACAGTGGCTTTCGAAGGCGTCGAAGCCAGACCGGTCGAAGTGCAATGTGCAGTCACGGCAGGCTTGCCCGCCTTTTCGATCGTGGGTTTGCCCGACAAGGCCGTTTCAGAGGCGCGTGACCGGGTGCGCTCGGCGCTGAACGCCCTCTCCATCGCGCTGCCCTCCAAGCGGATCACCATCAATCTGTCTCCCGCGGATATGCCCAAGGAAGGGTCGCATTTCGATCTGCCCATCGCGCTGGGCCTGCTCGCCGCATTGGAGATCCTGCCCGGCGAGGCCATCTCCCGTACGATGGCCCTGGGCGAGTTGTCGCTGGACGGCGCCTTGGTGCCAGTGCTGGGAGCCCTGCCCGCCGCCATGACCGCCGCGGCCGAAGACCGCACCCTTCTCTGCCCTCGCGCCTCGGGTGCAGAAGCCGCATGGGTCGAGGCCTGCCACGTGCTGGGCGCACACAGCCTGATGGACATCGTGCAGCATTTTACCGGGCGCGCCCTGCTCAGTCCTGCCCGCCCCGGCGAAGTAGATCTTCCCGACAAGACCCGTGACCTGCGGGACGTGAAAGGGCAGGAACGCGCCAAGCGCGCCATGGAGATCGCCGCCGCAGGGCGTCACCACATGATCATGGTCGGTCCACCCGGATCGGGCAAATCCATGCTGTCCAAACGCTTGCCAGGCCTCTTGCCACCCCTGTCCCCAATAGAAGCACTGGAAACCTCGATGATCCAATCCGTCGCCGGCGCGCTGAAGGACGGTGGCATCTCGCGCCTGCGACCCTTCCGCGATCCGCATCACACCTCCTCGGTGGTGTCACTGACCGGCGGTGGGCGCGGGGCGCAACCCGGCGAAATCAGCCTTGCCCACAACGGCGTGCTCTTCCTGGACGAACTGCCGGAATTCCCGCGCGCCGTGCTCGAAACGCTGCGCCAACCGATGGAAACCGGCGAAGTCATGGTGGCGCGTGCCAATGCCCATATCCGGTATCCAAGCCGGTTCATGCTGTTGGCCGCCGCGAACCCCTGCAAATGCGGCAACCTCGCCGATGCGGCGCGTGCCTGTTCCCGCGCGCCGCTGTGTGGCGAGGATTATCTGGGCAAGATCTCGGGTCCGTTGATGGACCGTTTTGACCTGCGCCTCGAAGTGCCCGGCGTCTCCTACAGCGATCTCGATCTGCCGGCCTCTGGCGAGGGCACAGCGGAGGTCGCGGCCCGCGTGACCGCAGCCCGTGCCATCCAGGACGCCCGGTTCGACTCCCATCCCGACATGCGCACCAACGCCGACGCAGAGGGCGAAATTCTGGACGCCATTGCGCCCCTCGACAGCGAAAGCCGCGCATTGCTGTCGCGCGCGGCAGAGCGCTTTGGCCTGACGGCGCGCGGCTATCACCGCGTTCTGCGCGTGGCGCGCACGATTGCCGATCTCGATGGCGAAACGGATGTGCACCGCCCCCATATTGCAGAGGCGCTTGGCTACCGTTTGCTCGCCGCAAAAGCCGTCTGAACAAAATGGCCCGCGCGGCGCAGGGTCGCACGCCCTTCCGGGATCCAGCCCTGGAACAGTGGCCAGACATGCGGGGCGTTTGCGTGAATCTCTTCGTCCACGGTGCCGCCTGCGCGGCGCAAGCCTTGCGCCATGGCGGCAATCTCGTCGTGGAGGATCTCGGTTTCGGCGTAGCTGATCCAGACGGGCGGCGGCTGCGGAAAGTCAGCAAAAAGCGGCGAGGCCCTCGGATCTGCCGGATCAGCCCCATCCAGGTAAAGCCCGGCCAGTTCGCCGATCCGCGCTGGAGGCAGCAAGGGATCCGCGCGCGCGTTGCGCTGCAAGGAGGCCCCGCTGCACGTCAGGTCGACCCAGGGCGAAAAAACCACCGCTCCCGCGGGCGGGCAGCCCGCCGCGCAAAGCTCGGACAAAAGAGCCAGCGCCACGCCCCCTCCGGCCGAATCACCACCCAGACAGATCATCTCCGGCGGATACCCAAGGCCTCGCAAGGCCTCCCATGCAGCGCGCGCAGCCTCAAGCGGCGCGGGAAACGGTGCGTCCTGAAGCAAAGGATAGCGCGGCGCGCAGATTTCGGTTTCAGCGGCGTTCGACAGCCACCCCAGCATCGCACTATGGGTCCAGGGGCTGCCGGATATGAACCCACCCCCATGGATGTAGAGGATGACGCGATCCGCCGGGCAAACCCGCGCCCGGATCCAATAGAGCCCTCCGGGACGCGGAAGGACTTGCAAGTGGGGCGGCGCAAGCGCCAGCCGCGCTGCCCTCGCAACGCTCCGCGCTGCGTGTTCCGGGGTTGGCGTGCGCCCGATCCGCGGCTTGGCCAGAAGCCGCAGCTGCGCGTTCAGAAGACGCAGCTGCCAGCTCACGCCAGCTTTGCCTCGATCGCCTCCCAGATCTGCCCGGCAACATTGACACCGTCAAAGCGCTCAAGCTCCTGGATGCCGGTGGGCGAGGTCACGTTGATCTCCGTGAGCCAGGTGCCGATCACATCGATCCCGACAAAGATCTGCCCATGCTCGCGCAACACCGGACCGATCTTTTCGCAGATCTCCCGGTCGCGCGGTGTCAGATCCACCTTTTCGGGGCGGCCCCCGACATGCATGTTCGACCGAACCTCACCAGCGGCAGGCACGCGGTTGATCGCCCCGACAGGCACCCCATCGACGAGGATCACGCGCTTGTCGCCTGCTGTCACCGCGGGCAGGTATTTCTGCATGATCAGCGGCTCGCGTGAGAACCCGGTGAACAGCTCATGCAAGGAACTGAGATTGCGATCCTCGGCGGTCAACCGGAACACCCCGGCCCCGCCATTGCCGTAGAGTGGCTTGAGGATCACATCCCCGTGTCGCGCACGGAACTGCTTCAGCGTTTCGAGGTCGCGCGCAATCATCGTTGGCGGTGTCAGATCCGGGAAGTCCAGAACCAGCAGCTTCTCGGGGAAATTGCGCACCCAGAAGGGATCGTTCACCACCAGAACCTGATCCTTCAATCGGTCCAACAGATGCGTCGACGTGATATAGTGCATGTCAAATGGCGGATCCTGCCGCAGCCAGATCACATCCATCTCCGACAGATCGACCGTCACAGGCGGTTCCAGAATCGCAGGTTGGCCCGCCACCCGCTGCACCGTCATCCACTGCCCGGTTGCCGTGATCCTGCCCTCGTCAAAGGCCAGCTGGTTCGGACCATAGTAGAAAAGTCGATGACCCCGCGCCTGCGCCTCTTCTGCAAGGCGAAAGCTGCTGTCAGCGTCGATGTCGACCCCCATGATCGGGTCCATTTGAAAAGCAATCTGCATGTCATCCCCCGGGCTTTACCAAGGTTAGATGGCGCAGGTTTGCAGCGGACGCAATGCGCCCGCGGCTACCAATTGGCCAAAGCGTTTTCGATGACGCGCATTTCCCCGATGCCATTGACCAGAGCAACGTCAAACCGCACCTCGGTCAGACTGCCCTTTGGCTGCGTGCCGAGATACTCTTCGGCAGCCATCTGCAAGCGCGCGATCTGGCGCGCCGTCAGTCTTTGCACTGCGCGATCAAATGTCCGGCTCTTCTTCACTTCGATGAACAACAGCCCATCCCCGTCTTGCGCAATCAGGTCGATCTCTCCGCCACGCCCACGCCAACGCCGTTGGGCAATCGGGAACCCGCGGCGCTCGTAGTCCTGCGCGACTTGCCATTCGGCAGAGGCACCCGCGGCGCATTCCATGCGACCCTTTTGCGTCCGGGCATTGCCAGTCCGCGCCGTGCCAGGCTTTGGGTGCCCTGGCGCACCGGTCTTGCGTTCATCCACATGGGCCAGAGGCGTCATGGCTTGTCCTTCTCGACATCGGGCGACTGCGACAAGCGCATCGCCATCTGGTAGACCGGGCGTCGTTTCACCCCGAACCGGGCCGACACGAAATCCGCCGCATCCCGCACCGACATCGTTTGCAGCGCAGTGTTCACCTCTTGTTCTATGTCAACTTCTCTAAGATTCGTTGAATCGCCCTTGTCGATAACCAGCACGATTTCGCCTCTTGCCGGGTTTTCTGCGTAGTGGCTTGCGAGTTCCGACAGGGACCCGGGTCGAATTTCCTCGAACTTCTTTGTCAATTCACGGCAGACCACGGCCGGGCGGTCGCCCAGACGGTCAGCCGCGTCCGCGAGGCAGGCCGCCAATCGCTTGGGCGATTCATACAGGACAAGGGTCGCCGGGATGGTGCTCAGATCCGACAGGGATTTGCGGCGCGGCCCACCGGCGCTTGGCAAGAAGCCCACAAAAAAGAACCGGTCCGTGGGCAAGCCGGCAAGCACCAGCGCCTGTATTGCGGCAGAAGCCCCCGGCGCAGCGGTCACGAGCCCCCCTTCGGCGCGCACCGCCCGTGCCAGATCAAAGCCCGGGTCGGACACCATGGGCGTCCCGGCCTCGGAGGCGTAGAGCACCGCCCGTCCCGCCGCGATCTCCTGCAGGATCCGGGGTCGCATCCGGTCTCCGTTGTGGTCGTGATAGGCCAGCAAGGGGCGCCCGGACAGCGACACGCCGTGCAGTTCCATCAAGCGACGCAGACTGCGCGTGTCCTCGGCGGCCAGAACATCCGCATCGCGCAACAGATCCAGCGCCCGCAGCGTGATATCGCGCGCGTTTCCGATCGGCACGGCCGCGAGGTAGAGACCTGCGGCCAATTTGCCGCCTGTCTCCGGCTTGTCCGGAATAGTCACTGGTCCCGCCTTTCGCGCTTCTTTATGGTGCCGCCAAACCTGTGCGAGCGCCCGCCCGCACCCGTGTTACACGAGGGAGTGTCCATGTTTGCCTTTTTGTCCCCCGTCCGCAAGGCGTTGCGCCCGTTGGCCGCGCTCTCGGTGGTCTTTGCCGTTGCAGCCTGCGACCCGACGATGATCACCGACCTCGGAGGCAGCTCGACCAATGCCTCAGGCCCCGCTCTCACTGCGGGTGCGCCGGTGCAGGTTGCCCTGCTCATTCCCAAATCGGACGGCGGCGCGGCCTCCGTTGCGCAAGCGCTTGAGAACGCCACGCGCCTTGCCATTCAGGAACTTGACGGAGTCGAAATCGACCTGCGTGTCTATGACACCGCGGGCCAGGCCGCCACGGCCGCAGCCCAGGCACAGAAGGCTGTGGACGAAGGCGCCAAGATCATTCTGGGGCCCTTGTTCTCCGAGGCCGCAAATGCCGCCGGAACCGCCGTCGCCGACGAAGGCGTGAACGTCCTGAGCTTTTCCAACACGCCCGCCATTGCCGGTGGCAACGTGTTCATCCTAGGACCAACCTTTGCCAATACCGCCAACCGGCTGATGGCGCATGCCCGCGCGAAGGGCAAGAAAAGCATCGTGATCGTCTACTCCGATGACGTGCCCGGCCAGTTCGGCAAGATCGCCATCGAGCAGGCCGCAACGGTCAACAACATCCAGGTGGTCGCATCAGAAGCCTATGCGCTGTCGATCGAAGGTGTCACTGCCGCCGCCCGGCGGGCCGGGGCCACGGTGTCTTCTGGGGCCGCGGACACCGTGTTCATTACCACCGACGCCACCAATGCGGCCATGCCCATGTTGCTGAACCAACTGCCCGAGAACGGCATCGCGCCGGAACAGATCCAATACGTGGGCCTGACCCGCTGGGACGTACGCCCGGATCTCTTTTCGCTGCCCGGCGCGCAGGGCGCCTGGTTTGCTCTGCCCGACACGCAGCGCACGGCGGCCTTTGCCAGCCGCTACGCCGCCACGTTCAACGTCGCACCCCACCCTCTGGCCGGACTGGCCTTTGACGGGGTGGCAGCCGTCGGACTGCTGGCCAAGCAGGGCCGCGAAAATGCGCTTTCGGGGCGCGCGCTTACGTCCGCTGGATTTACCGGCTCGGGCGGTGTATTCCGCCTGCGCAAAGACGGTACGAACCAGCGCGCGCTGGCGATTGCCACGATCCAGAACAACCAGATGGTGATCCTTGACCCTGCCCCCAGCAGCCTCTCCGGCGCCGGATCCTGACCGCCCGCTCGACAGGCTTCCGGACAACCTGATTGCACCGGCCGCCGACATCTTTGATCTTGGCGCCCTGCGCGCCGGGTTGATGGCGGATATCGCACCGGACATGACCGAAACAGAGGTGCGGGCGCTGACCGTTCAGCGCCTCACCGAGGCGGCCAACACCGGGCGCGACAAGATCCGCATCGCCTTTGAGCAGGAGCCGTTTGGCGCCGGGCGCACGACGCGCTCTTACACCTGGATCACCGACGGGCTTGTCACGCTGACCTTCGACGTGGCCACGCGCATCCTGCATCCGCTTGGCAACCCGACCGAGGCAGAGCGCCTCGCGTTGGTGGCCGTCGGTGGCTATGGGCGGGGCGAAATGGCGCCGTTTTCTGACGTCGACCTGCTGTTCCTGACCCCCTACAAGATCACGCCCTGGGCCGAGAGCGTGATCGAATCCATGCTCTACATCCTGTGGGACCTGAAGCTGAAGGTCGGGCACAGTTCGCGCACGGTAAAGGATTGCCTGCGGCTGGGCGCAGAGGATTTCACGATCCGCACGGCGATGCTGGAAAACCGCTTCCTGATCGGCGACTCGGCGCTGGCCGAAGAACTGTCAAAGACCCTGTGGAGCAGCCTCTTTGACGGCAGCGAACGCCAGTTCATCACCGCCAAGCTCGAAGAACGCGGCTTGCGTCATGACAAGCAAGGCCAGCGCTACAAGGTCGAACCCAACGTCAAGGAGGGCAAAGGCGGCCTGCGCGACCTGCAATCGCTGTTCTGGATCATCAAATACGTGCACAAGACCGACGACGTCGGCGAATTGGTCAAGACCGGCGTGTTCCGGCCCGAAGAGTACCAGACCTTTGTACAGGCAGAGCGGTTCTTGTGGGCCGTGCGCTGCCACATGCATCTTTTGGCCGGGCGCGCGACAGAGTTGTTGAGCTTTGACATGCAGGTCGATGTGGCGGCGCGCATGGGCTACAACGACCGTAGCGGCAGGCGCGCTGTGGAATGGTTCATGCAGGAGTATTTCCGCCACGCCACGGCCGTGGGCGAGTTGACGCGCATCCTGCTGACCTCGCTGGAGGCAGATCATTCCAAGGGCATGCCGCTGATCCAACGCTTTTTCCAGCGCACCCCGGAGGTGGCCCCCGGCTATACGGTGCTGCACGGGCGCTTGGCGATCGCGGATGACACGGCTTTCCTGAACGACCGCCTGAACATGCTCCGGCTCTTCGAAGAAGCGCTGCGCAGCGAATTGCTGATCCATCCGGATGCCATGCGGCTTGTAAAGGCCAACCTGTCGCTGATCGACGCCGGGTTTCGCAAGGACCCCGAGGCACAGGACCTGTTCCTGAACCTGCTCCTGAAACACGGCAACCCGGAACGCGCCTTGCGCCGGATGAATGAACTCGGCGTCTTGTCCAACTTCATCCCGGAATTCGCGCCCATCGTCGCGATGATGCAGTTCAACATGTACCACCACTACACGGTGGACGAGCATACCATCCAGTGCATCAAGCATCTGTCCGAGATCGAACAAGGCGACCTCAAGGAAGAACTGCCGGTCGCCTCCACGATCCTGAAAGACGGGGTGAACCGCCGGGTGCTTTATGTCGCGCTTTTGCTGCATGACATCGGCAAGGGTCGCGAAGAAGACCATTCCATCCTTGGCGCGCGCATCGCCCGCAAGATCGCCCCACGGATGGGTCTGGACGAAGAGGAAACCGCCACGGTGGAATGGCTGGTGCGCTACCACCTGCTGATGTCCGACCTCGCCCAGAAGCGCGATATTGCCGATCCACGCACCGTCCGCGACTTTGTCAAGGCGGTGAAGACCCGCGAACGGCTGGACCTGCTTTGCGTGCTGACGGTGTGCGACATTCGCGGTGTGGGCCCCGGGGTCTGGAACAACTGGAAGGCCTCGCTGTTGCGGTCCTTCTACCGTTTGACCCGGCGCGCCCTCGAAGGCGGGATGGAAGATCTCAATCGCGAACGTCGCGGAACAGAAGCGCAAAAGCTCTTGCAGGAGCGTCTGGTCGACTGGCCCACAGCGGCGATGGAAACCGAGATCGCCCGGCATTACCCACCCTATTGGCAGGGTCTGCATGTCACGGCGCATGTGGTGCTGGCGAACCTGCTGCGCGAGATCCCCGATGACGATATCCGGATGGACATTCACCACGACGAGGACCGGGATGCCACGCGTGTCTGCTTTGCGCTGGCCGACCATCCGGGGATTTTCTC
>JBELMB010000059.1:0-27116 GCA_042088665.1 Sagittula sp. | reverse complement strand
ACCCCGCCGCATCCGGCGCGCCGAGGATCCCTTGGGTCAGCCAAGACGCATCACATATGCCGCCCCCCAGTCCCGTCTAGACAAAGACGAAGACATCCGAGGTGACCTCAGCGAGCGTGGTGTCCTCGAGCGTGAGCGTGCCGGTTGCGTAGTCCACGACGACCGTGCCCGGAACGGCTTCGCTGATCACGAGACCGGCGGCGTCCAGACCGACACCAAACCCGCTGAAGACGATCAGATCCTCTGCCGCATTGAAATCCAGCAGGGTATCGAGCCCGTCTCCGCTGGAGAAGACAAACTGATCCGCGCCTGCCCCGCCGCCAAGACGGTCGTCACCTGTGCCACCGGTCACGGTGTCCTCGCCTTCGCCCGCCAGCAAGAGGTCATTGCCGGCGTCGCCCCCGAGATCATCGGCCAAAACGCTGCCCATCAGCAGATCGTTGCCCGAGGTGCCGGCGGTGATCACCGCCTCTGCCCCGAACCCGATCAGCTCATAGGAGGACAGCGTGACCTGATCGGTGGTGGTCGTTGCATCGCCATCCAGATCAAACACCGCCGTCACCGCGAATTCGTTCTGCGTGCCCAGCAGGTCCTCGATGCCTGCGACATCCGCCAGCGCAAGATCGACCTCCAGCGCGCCCGCCACGACACCGGGCGAATTGGCATCCGCCACGATCCCTTCGTCGACGCCATCGGCCTCCAGCGTGACGGCAAGCGAAACAAGCTGCGCCGGGAAGAGCCCTGCCCCGGTCAGCGCCGCGGACAATCCGCCAAAACCGCTGACCGGGGTTGGCGTGGGATCCACCACGTTCAGCAGGGTCTGAGACGCGAACTGATTGCCGACGCCAAAGGCCTCAATGGCCACGTCATACCCATTGGCCGCGCTGTCCTGCAGACTGGCCAGCGCGTTGCGCCATGTCGTGCCGCTGCCGTCCAGATCGTTGGGAATCGGGAAACCATCGGTGATGAACAGCACCTGGTTCAGCGCCGTCGCCGCATCCGCTTCGTTGTCGAGATAGGCCTCGATCTGTTCAAAGGCGGAATGCCACGGCGTATAGCCGCGCGTGTATACCATGGAGGCAAGCGCAGTCTGGATCCCGCTGAGCGTGGCGTCCAGTTCGGCCTGCGTGGCATCGCGCACCAGTTCCACGTCGGCATAGGACACAAGGCGCGACGTGCTCGGGTCGCCAGGGTCACGCCCTCCCGGCTCGTTCGGGTCATCCGGATCGCCAAGGACCACAAAGGTACTCACATGGTTGTCCGGGTTGTTGAAACTACCTGTCGCCACGGTGTTCAGGCGCGATGCAAACGAGAAGACATGCGCGTCCACGTCGATCCCTGACCCGGCAAACCGCTGCTGGATGTCGGCCAATGCCGCCGACACCGCGGCGGTCTGGGCCTGAAAGCTCGAGGTGCCGACACTCCCCGAGGCATCCATGGCAAAGATCACGTTCACCGAGGGCGCCTGATACGAGGAGAGGTTGAGCGACACAGCACCGGCAGGCTTGTCGCCCGTGGCATCCGCGTTCAGATCCACCGTCACTTCCTGACCGCTTTCAGAGACAAAGCTCTCGTTGCTGACTTCGATCCGCAGATCCGCGGTGCCGGTCAGGCCGAGGTCGTCCGTGACCGTGGCGGTGAACGTGTCGATGCCCGAGAAACCGACGGTCGGCACATAGCTGTAGCTGCCGTCGCAGTTGACGGTCAGCGTGCCACCCGCGCCGACGAAGGTCCCCGCGGTCCAGGTCTGCGTCGCCCCGGCGTCCGGGTCGACAGCCACCAGCGTGCCGGTGAGCGGCGGATAGGGCGTCAGACCCGTGTTCTCGGGGGCTTCTGCCGTCTGGTTGACCCCCCGTGGCGCGTCATCGGTGCCCGTGACAGTGACCATCACCGTGGCTGTATCGGTCAGGACCCCATCGCTGAGCGTATAGGTAAAGCTGTCGACGCCGTTGAAATCGGCATCCGGCGTGTAGGTCACCGTGTTGTTCGGTCCGATCGCCACAGTGCCATTGGCACTCTGGGTGACATCCGCAACCGTGAGCGGATCGCCGTTCGGATCACTGTCGCCGTCCAGTACGTCGATGGTGACGACGCTGTCTTCGTCGACGGTGGCCGAGTCGTCGTCGGCCACGGGGGCCAGATTGTCGTCGGCCCCGATGATGGTCACCTGCAATTCGGCCGTGGCCGATCCCCCCTTGCCGTCGGACACTTCGTAGGTGAACACATCAACCGCCTGCTGACCCGGAGCAAGCGCCTGCGTCTCTGGATCCGCGTCATTCAGCATGTAGGTCCAGATGCCACCCGCAGTGATCACCACATCGCCATAGGTGCCGGTCAGCGGCTGCCCGAGAGTCCCCGCAACCGGCACACCGATCCCAGCGGCAGCACCGGTCACGGTCAGCACATCCGTCAGGTCCGCGTCGGTGTCATTGGCCAGCAGATCGCCGGTCGCCGTCGCATCGCCCGGGGTGGTCGCTCCGGCCTCCACCACGGCGTCCGCGGCGTTGTCATCCACCACCGCCTCCGGCGCATCATTGACGCCGGCGATCGTGACAGTGACCTCGCGCGTGTCGGGTGCTCCGTTGAGATCGCTGACGGACACGGAATAGACCTGCGTCACAAATTCGCCCTCGGCGAGAAAGCGCACAGCCGCATTGTCGACCTCGAAGCGCCAGCCAAGCACCCCTGCCCCGTCGCCCGTGGCGCTGTCGTCCAGCGAAACGCCAAAGCTGCCGAGTTCCGCCCCATGGGTGCCGGACAGGAACTGGCTGCCCAACTGATGCGTGTCGCCCGGATCGGCATCGGTGAACTCAAAGCTGCCGCTGTCACGCAAGACCCCCGCCGCCGCGCCGGGGACCGCCCCGCCAAAGAGGATGTAGGCCGCCCCGGCATCTGTCCGGCCTTCCGGATCGGCAAACAGCGAACCGACGATCATATCCCCCGTGCCGTCGCCGTTCACATCGCCTGCGCCATCGACCCAATTGCCGACCAGATCACCCGCAGACACCCCGTCCAGCCGAAAGCCCTGGTCAGGCGCAAGCGCCCCCAGATCGGTGTCGCGTCCCAGCCCCGCGCCGCCATAGACGACATGGATGCTGCCCGCATTGCTCTGGCCATTCGGATCCGCGCTGCCTTCGCCGATGATGATGTCGTCGATGCCATCGCCGTTCACATCCCCTGCGCCCTTGGGCACGACAGCCACCGCAGCCCCGCCGCGCGCAAAGATCGTCCCGTCCCCGTCAGCGATGGATGCGCGGTCGATCACACCATCGGCCAATCCGTCCGCGGCATCCAGCGCCGCAAGCCGGACCGCCCCGCCAAAGAGCGCAAAGGAATTCGACCCCTGGTTCGAGAAACCGATGTCGTTGACACCATCGCCGTTGATGTCGCCCATGGAGGTCATGTTGCGCCCCGGAAACCCGGGTGATGTCACCACATAGCCATTGCTGCCGTCGATGTCCGACAGGCTGAGCGTCGCCGGAAAGCCCGCGTTTGTGCCAAAGACGATATAGGCCGGGCTTGACGACGACCCGGCGCGGATCGTGCCGACGCCAAAGTCATCGATGCCGTCCCCGTTCACATCGCCCAATCCAACGGTGGAGACGCCGCTGCGCTGACTGCCGGTTTCGCCATCGACGCGAAAGCCGTTGCTGCCATCCAGCGCGGCAAGATCGATGCGCGCGGCAAAGCCCGTGTTGCCACCGAAGATCACATAGCTTTCGCCGCCGCGGGCAACGCCCGGTGGATCGGCATCCAGCGCGCCCACGATGATGTCGTCAAATCCGTCGCCGTTCACGTCACCTGCGCAATCGACGGCAAAACCTGCTTCGTCCGCGCTGCTCAGGCCCGGAATGCGGAAACCGGTCGTGCCATCCAGCGCTTCGAGGTCGATCGCGGCAGGCAGCCCGCCGGTTTGGCCAAAGACCACATAGGCTTCGCCCGTCGCGGATTCGCCGCTGGCGCTTGAGTTGGGGTCAGAGAAGCGCGCCCCGATGATGATGTCGTCGATGCCATCGCCGTTCACATCCCCTGCGCCCTGCACGGCGCGGCCCGTCGCATCGCCAGTGTCGATGCCCGCAATCATGGTCACGCCCGCAGGCAAGGCCGCGAGGTCGATCTGTCCATCCGCGGGCAGTGATGCCCCCGAAATGACATAGACCGCACCGGTGTTCGGCGTACCGGCAAAATCGCCTCCGACGGCCACGTCGGCCTGCCCATCCCCGTCCACGTCTCCCAATCCGGCGACCCAGCGCCCCGTCAAGTCGCCTGCAGCGGCACCAAGGATCGCGACGCCGTTGGTGCCATCCAGAAGCGAGGGGCTGAGCCCGCTGGGCAGGCTTGGCGGCAGATCGTTCTGGATCACCGCCCCGGTCTGTGCTCCGCCCGCGAACACGGGCAGGTCGTTGACCGGGGTGATGGTCACAGTGACGGTCGCGGTCTGACTGCCGCCGTTGCCGTCATCGACGACATAGGTAAAGCTGTCCGCGCCAAAGGCGTTGGCATCCGGCGTATAGGTCAGCCGGTCATTCGTCGGGTCACCGTCGCCGCGGTCATCGCGGCTGACTGAGCCAAGCGCGCCCTGTTCAAACCCCGAAATGCTCAGCGCATCGCCATCCACATCCTCGTCGCCATCGAGCACGTCGATGGTCAGGGCAGTGTCCTCCTGCACGGTGACCGCTTCATCGTCCGGCTCCGGCGCATCGTTGACCGAAGTCACTTCGACGGTCACGGTGCCGGTGTCCGTGGCCCCGCCGCCATCGCTGATCGTGTAGGTAAAGCTGTCAGTCCCAAAGAAGTTCGCGTCAGGCGTGTAGATAACGTTAAAGTCCGGCTGGACCGCAACCTGCCCGTTCCCGGCACTGCCCACCCCGGTGACGGTCAGGGCGCCCCCTTCGGTGTCCGTGTCGCCGGTCAGAACGGTGATGATGACCGCCTGATCCTCTGCCGTGGTCGCCTGATCGTCGGCGGCTTCGGGCGCGTCGTTGACCGCCTTGAGCGTGTAGGTCCGGGTCACGACACTGGTCGCCGTTTCGCTATTGGAGGCTTCGGTCGCTATGGCCGTGGCCGTCAGCGCAAAACTGCCGTTCGCGTCCGCGGCTGGCGTCGCGATCAGCGCGCCCAGAGTCCAGCCCGCAAGGTCGATGGGGGTTGTCCCGTCAGAGGTCACGCTGCGTGTCCCATCCCCCAGAACAAAGCCCGCGGGCAGCCCCTCCAGCGTCACGGAAAGGCTTTCGGAGCCATCCGTATCCACCAGTACCGCCACCAGATCGATGGCAAAGGCCGTGTCTTCCTGACCATCGGGCAGCGCCGCCAGCGCAAGATCCGGCGCATCCGCGACGGCCTCGATCTCGAATGTGACGGTGGCGGTGGCGCTTTCGCCAAGATCATCGCTGACCTGATAGGTAAAGCTGTCGATGCCGCTGAAATGCGCATCCGGGCTGTAGTCAAAGCGGCCATCCGTGCCCAGCACCAGCGTGCCGTTGTCCACATCATCGATGACCACATGTGTCAGCGTATCATTGGGCAGATCAGGGTCATCGGTGGCCACTTGACCCTGCACGGAGCCGTCTTCGTCCAGCGCCAGCGTGGATCCCGCCGCAGTGGGCGGGCGGTTGTCTTCGGACCCGGTGATGCGGATCCTGAGCAGGGACATCGCCGTCGCGGTGCCATCGCTCGCGGCATAGGTGAACACCTCGTCCACCGATTGCCCCGCGGCCAGCGCCTCTGTGTCCGGATCGGTGTCGTCCAGACGATAGGTCCAGTCCCCCCCGGACCCCAGGGTCAGCATGCCGTATCTTCCGATCAAAGGCGTGCCGACACCGGTGTCGTCCGGCTGGCCTGTGCCCGGGCTCACACCGGTGACGGTGAGCGTGTCGTTGGCGTCCGGATCACGGTCGTTGTCCAGCACATTGCCCGCGGCATCCGGATTTCCAGCCACGAGAGCGCCTTGTTCAATCACCGGATCCCCGGTGTTCGTGTCCTCATGCAACACGGGGCCGTCGTTGGTGCCGGTGATCTGAAAGGACAGGCCAGCGTCCGCCTCCAGCCCAAGAGCGTCCCTGGCGGTCACAGTGTAGTCAATTGAAATGGTCTCGCCCGCGGCAAGGAAATCCAGATCGAGCCGGGCCTCATAGGACCACGGGATCGTCAAGGGCGCCGCCGCATCCGTTGTCCCGGTTGTCAGCCCATTCGAGAGCACCGCGATCTGCGCCGCGGTGAGGGTCCCGCCGGACCACAATGGGGCGCCGTCGATGGCGGCCGTGATGTCGATCAGATCGCCCATGTCCGGGTCGTCAAAGCCCACGAGACCCGTCTGCGAAATGACCTGCGCGGCGGCATCTGTCGCCTCCACCACCGCCGTTGACGGGGCGACGGCAATGATGGGCCGGTCGTTCGTCCCGGTCACCGTTGCCACGAAAAATGCCTCTGGCGAGAGCGCGCCGTGGCGGTCGACGGCCTGGACACCGATGCTGACCTGCCGGGTGTCGCCCGCCGCGAGGTCCTGAAACGCCGTGCCCGGGTCAAAGACCAGATCGCCGTTCACAATGTTGGCCGTACCTTCGTCGGGGCGCGCAGACACCACGAACCCGAGCGAGGACGCGTCATCATCGGAATCCACGTCGCCGCTCAGCGGGGCGAGGGCCAGAGAGATGGCCCCGCCATCCTCGACAGCGGAGAGGCTGCCGCCACCCAGCGTTGGCGCGTCATTGCGGCCCTCAACGGTGATGGTGACGTCCTGAACGTCGGTCGCGCCGGCTTCATCGGTGACGGTGGCGGCGAAACGCAGCGTCTCTGTGGCGCCCTGTGCGATGGCATCGGCCCCCGACTGGTCGAGATCAAAGGACCATGCCCCGCTCGCCCCATCGATCTCGAAGACACCCAGCGGCACCTGCGCATCGCCGGACCACGCCAGCTGCGCGCCAAGGTCCGGATCCGTGGCAAAAAGCTGTCCACTGGCGGTGTCCTGATCGGGCACACCGGCCCCAACGCCGGTTTCCACCACGCCCCCGGTGAGATCGGACAGGTTGGCATCGACGTGCGGCGCATCATTGGCACCGGTGATCGTGATGTCGACCGTGTCTGTGGCGGTGGCCCCATCGGCATCGATCACCGTGACGGTGAAGCTTTCCTCCGCGCGCTCGCTGGCAAAAAGCGCATTCGCGGCGTCATTGTCCAGCGTATAGGTCCATGCACCCGTGACCGGATCGATGGTGAAAGCGCCCAGCGGCGAGTCCTGATCGCCCGACCATGTGAGATCCGTGCCATCCGTGTCAAAAGCCACCAATTGGCCGGTTGCCTCTGGCGTGCCGGGGTCAACGACCGCGCCCTCTGCGTCCTGCACGGCCTCTATCACCGCGCCTTCGGTGCTGCCGGGTTGTCCGTCGACGATTTGCGGGCCATCGTTGCTGCCGTTGATGGTGATTTCGACGGTCTGGGTCGCCGTGGCGCCCGCGCTGTCGGTGGCCGTGAGGGTGTAGGTCAGCACAAGGCTGTCGCCAACGGCCAGCCCGTCAAACGTGACCGGCGTGCTGTCGAACCGCCAGCCCGCGCTGGCCGACACCGCCCCCTGCCCCAACACAGTTGCGCTGTCGAGGGACAACATGGATTGCAGATCACCGGTCGGTGGCACCACCAATGCGCCGGAGTTTCCGCCAAACGTCACACCCGTCACGGCAGTTGTGACGCTGTCGCTCAGATCCGGATCCGCATAGGTCAGAGTGCCGACCGCGGTCAGGCCCGCATCGGTTTCGATCAGCGTCTTCGCATCACTGTCCAGGGCCCCGACACTGATCGTCGGCGCATCATTGGCCCCGGTGATGGTCACCGTCACGGTCTCGGTCGCAGTGCTGCCCTGAGCATCATCCACGGTCACGGCAAACCGCGCCGTGACCGTCTCTCCCGCCGCGAGGAAATCGAGAACTGGCTCCGCGATGGCGTAGGTCCAGTTGATGTTGCCCGAATTGGTGTTTGTGGCCGGGTTGGCCACCACAAAGGCCGCCTCAAAGGCGCTTTGCTGCGCAGATGTCAGCGCAATCGGGGTCGTGGCATCGGCGGCCACGGCGGCAAGCGACGACAACGCCGCAGTGGCCTGAGGCCGGTCGGAGGCATCTGGATCCGCAAAGCTCAGCGTTCCGCTGTCCGAAAGCACCGCCCCCTCGGTCAGCGCCCCGGCCACGTCGATGGCCTGCACCGACACCGCGTCATTGCTGCCGGACACGATCAGGGTGACCGTCGCCTCGGCCTGATCGAAATCCGCATCCGTGACGCGGTAAGTGAAACTCTCTGTCGTGGACTCTCCGACGGCGAGAAAATCGAAATCCCCCAGCGGATCATAGCTGTAGGTGCCATCGGGCAGAAAGCTCAGCGTCCCGCGCGTCACATCCTGCACCAGATCAACGCTGCGGATGAGGTCAGGCACCGTGTCATTGTCCAGCACGGCCCCCGCCGCGCTGCCGTTCTCGTCCAGCCGGGCCTCGTCATCCTCAAGCGTGACAGGCGCATCAGTCGGATCGATCACGTCTCCGTCCAACAGCACTTCCAGCTTTTCAAAGCGCTGCGCCGACAGGTCGAAGGCGGTGAACTGGAACGGCGCTGGATCGCCCGCCGCGAGATGCGCGAGATAGGCGGCGATGTCGGCTTGAACGTCAGCGCGGAACCATTCGGCACGTGTCAGCCCCAGCCGCAGCGTGTCGTGATCGGCCCCACCGTCATAGACGTCCCGCGCACCTGCGTTCTCGGCCACCATGTAGATGCCAAGGTCATCGCCGCCGCCAAGATCAAGCGCATCGCTGCCCGCGTTGCCATCGACACTGTCGTCGCCACCCTGTCCAAAGATCGTATCGTCGCCCTCGGCCCCACTGATCATATCTGCCGCGCCCGTGGTCTGGTCGACGCTGGCGACACCGGCATCAAAGAGAATATCGGTTACCCAGATCCCGGAATTGTCGCGCCCGGCCTGCGTGTGCTCCAGCGTGATGCGCGCCACAGGACCAGCGATGCGCACCTGAAGGTTGTAGGTCTCGGAGGAAGCCTCGGCATAGCCGCCCTGGCTGGTCGCGGTGTCTGCCATGCCGTCGCCGCTGCTGTCGGACAGCGTCAGCCCATTGCCCCCCGCGAGGTCAACCACAACCGCGTCACCCATCGCGTCAAAGGCCAGAACCCGCACGACCCCATCGCCATCGATGTCATTCACATTGAAGGCCACGTTCGAGACGTCCTCGGAGAAGGCCCATTCGAAACCGCCGCGCCCGGTCTGCCCATTGGTGACGGATTCCAGCGCGCCATTGCTGTCGATCTCGACATCACCGGGAGCAAGCCCCGCAGTGTTGAGCACCGTACGCCCATCCTGCGCGCTGTCGTGGCGCCCCTCGTCCGCCGTTCGACGATAGGTGACGGTGATGCCTTCGCTCTCCTGAACGATGGTCCGGTCCACATCGCGCGAGGACAGTCCCTCCCAGCTGAAGACCGCGCGCTCGGGCACCGTTGGTCCGGTGTCGCCGTAGATCAGATCGTCACCACCGGCCCCATCGATCAGATCGGCGCCCGGCGCTTGCGGGACACCCGCGTCAAAGAGGATGTCCGTGACATGGATCCGGGAGTCGTGGCGGCCATCCTGTGTGTGCTCCAGCTCGATACGCGCGACCGGGCCTGCCACCTGCACCTGCAGGCTGTATTGCCCGGACGACGCCGCGGCATAGCCGCCCCGGCTGTCGGCGGTGTCATCGATGCCGTTGCCGTCGCTGTCGCGCACCGACAACCGCGCGCCCCCGATCAGGGTCACGGACACCTCCTGCCCCGCCGCATCATAGGCGCGCACGGCGACCACACCGTCCCCGTCGATGTCATTGACGTTGAACCGCACGTCAGAGACCTCTTGCGAGAACGCCCAGGCAAACGCACCGCGCGCGTCCTCGTTCGTGTTGCGAGACGTCAACGAAGAGCGGCTGTCCGGGGCAGGCCCGACAGGGTCGAACCCTTCGAGGTTGAGGCGGGTTGACCCGTCGCGGGAACTGTCATGCCCACGGGTGTCCGCCGTGCGGCTGTACGTGACCGTGACGGTTCCGGTGTCCTGCACGAGGGTGCCATCCACATCGCGCGAGGAATAGCCATCCCAGCGAAAGGCCTCACGCGGGACGCTCATCCCTGTGCTGTCGCCCACGATCACGTCCGCGCCATGGGTGATCACGTCACGGTCCGCGTCTCTGTAGCCCAGCGTCATGACCTCGCCACCGGCCTGCCCATCGACCACCCCATCGCGGCGGTCAGGGGCATAGCCCACGTCGATGTCCTTTTGCGCGCTCCCCGGCGAGACGGCGATCACCCCGGTCAACCCGGTGGCCGGGTCGGCGCTGCTGTCATGGCGCGCGTCACCCTGTCCCGGCATCACCAGCGGTCCGGTGTTGACGTCGGTTGGCACTTCGATCCGATAGTCGCCCGAAGCCAGAACAAAGCTGTAGGCCCCGTCCGCATCGGTCGTCGTCCGCGCCACTTCAACGCCATCCGCGTCGCGTGCGATGACGACCACGCCTTCAAGGCCTGCCTCCATCCCCGGATGACGCCCGCCCTCCGCGCGCTGCGTTTTGTCGCCGTTGCTGTCCACGAAAAGCGTGCCGGAAATCTCACCCTCGTCTCTCACGAAATCCACGGCGTTTCGGTTGGCGCTGAGCCCGCTGAAGCTGGCATCGCGCAAGTCTGTCAGTTGCAGGGAGGCAATGGGCTTGGCTTCCAGAACACGCTGATCGCTGTTCTGCCGTTGCTCCGGTGCAAGGTAGGTGCGCCCCGCAGTGTCCTGAAAGATTACCACGGAGGACATCGAGGCGGTTGTGCCATCGGTGTAGGTCACGACGGCGCGATAGGTGGCCACCGCGTCAAAGATCTGCGGCGCGCCACCGTCGATGCTGAAGGCTTCCTGCTCTCGGGACTGATCATAGGAGCGGCCGACCCGGCCCTGCGCCGTCATCTCCGCCAGTGACTGCCACAGCGGCGCGTCCGCCCCCCCAAAGGTCAACCCGACCAGCGCATCGGCATTCTCTGCGGTGCGGTTTTGTTCGGCGGTATCGATAAGAGCCTGGACGCCAAGCTCGATTACAGAAAAGTCTTTTGCCACGTCCAATTCTCCAAAATCTGGAGAGACTGCTGGTCACGATATCTCCGGACCCGATGCAAAATAACATCGGAATCTGCAGTGCAGATCAAATTCACTCAAAAACAAATCAGCAGAGCGGTGGCGTCCGTAAACGCCGGTCCCAACACGTCTCTCAATGTCCCCTATCGACAGCGCGGACTGTCTGGAGCCAACTTATTAAAAACAACCAAAGCGGTCATCCCTTAATTTCCAACAGGAAGAAAGCGGTGAAAAATCAGTCACTACTGCCCGGTTTTGAACCTCTGGCACGACGCCAGAGGCGGGTGGTTGGCCGTGATTTCGCGACGAAGCAGACTGCATTGCGCGGGTTTTCGGGCGCGTGATTCGGCGCCCCATTCATAAACAATTCTTGTGAATCTGAACGCGCGCAGAGCGGCCGCCTGCCCCGCTTTCGCGAAGGAGGTCGGCGGCTTTGACGGGTCTGTCTTTTCCAACTCGTCTTCAAAAAGTTTTTTTATAACTTATTTTCTGATAGTTACCGTGAAACCCTTGCCTACCGACGTTGTCACCTCGTCCTGCCTTAAATCTCGAACAGAGCAGTCGACGGAACGCCCGTTAACAAATCATGAATAAAATTCGTGGCCGCTCAGCGAATCGCACCTTGGAACTCTACGTGCCAAGCGAGGGTTTGGAACACAGCGGGCGCCGCCTGGGCCCGGCAGGCAGACGAAAAGGACCCGCACAGGCGTCCCTCCCGCATGAGGCGAGCAAAATCCAAACGCCTTGCCGACATATTTATACGGCACAATTCGTGTGGCGCATCCAATTGCCGGAAAACGCGCAATGACACCCAAACCCATCCAACCGCATGGACCTGCCCAATTCCAGAAACGCGCAGTAAGGGACCCGTTGCATTGCCATTCCCAAGGCCCGCCCAAAATAGCGGAGCAATGAAATTATGACCCGTTGAGGAATAAAATCGCGGCCGGGCACTTCTGGTGCATCGGTGTCATCGGCCAGTGGCGCGGTCGTTCTCGGTGATCTGGTCGATCGCCAGACCCTTGGCGGCTTTGCGCAGCAAGGTGTCTGGCCCTCTTCGGGCGGCCAAGATCCGGGTGAAGGTACGGCGCATCACCTCTTCAAGTCGAGATCGCACCATGTTGGTTTCCATCGACACAGACAGATGGCTCTCGCCCGCGGCCCAGTCGATCATGGCGCCAACCGCGTGTTCGATGATGCTGGTCAGTATCCTGTGACGCCTCTGATGGCAGCGCCGCTCCATCAATCCAAAGGGCAGGTGGCCCAGGGTCATGACCCATTCAAAATGGCTTGCGACGACACCGCCCACATTGGCGTCGAGGTCCGGCAGACTGGGGATGCCGCCCTTGTGCAGCACCCGGTCCGCCTCGAAAATGCAGGGCCATTGACGGCTTCAACCATCCGACAGGTCTGGATCCGTGCAGCCAAAGCGCCGTCACTGGCGGCTTCCAATACGGCGGAGATCAGGATGTCGCGAGCATTGCAAAGTACCTCCGGCCCTTGGGCAGAGGCCAGAGCGCCCAGAAATCCGAGCCTCCCGCCAACGGCCTTCCGAAACCAGAAAATTCCTCTCCTTCAACAGGTTGAAAGATCGTCAGGTCGACACCCCGCCCCGGGGTTGCCGAGATGCCGTCTTCGGCACTGAGAAGCGGCATGGACGTCGGCATTGCCCCCCACCCGAGGGCAGCCCGTCCGGCAGGGCGCGCGTGGCTGCGGCGCGGGCAAAGAAGGCCTCGACATCCGACGCGAACGCGGTGCTCATTCCGCCGCCCTCTTCCCCGAGGCCGCCGCAACCGGGCCGTAGCCGCCACCGCCCGGTGTCTCCATCACGAATATGTCGCCGGGCGCCATGGCTGTCTGGTCATTGCCCTTGAGCGCCTCAACCCTGCCATCGGCGCGCTGCACCGCGTTGCGCCCCGCAGCCCCCGAAGCCCCGCCATGGACCCCGAAGGCCCGGGTCTCGCGGTGCGACGACAACACCGTCGCGGTCATCGGGGCGAGGAATTCCAGCGCGCGCTCGATCCCGTCGCCCCCCTGCCACTGCCCTGCACCGCCGGACCCGCGCCGGATGGCAAATCGGTGGACGCGTAGCGGAAAGCGGGCCTCCAGCACTTCGGGATCGGTCATGCGCGTGTTGGTCATATGGGAATGCACGGCTGAGCAGCCGTCAAACCCCGGCCCGGCCCCGGTGCCCCCGCAGATTGTCTCGTAGTTTTGCAAGGCATCGTCGCCGTAGACGAAATTGTTCATCGTGCCCTGGCTGCCCGCCACCACGCCCAGCGCTCCGTAAAGCGCGTCGGCGATGGCCTGGCTGACTTCGGTATTGCCGGAGATCACCGCGGCCGGGAACCGCGGATTGATGAAACTGCCTTCCGGGGCGATGATCTCGATGGGTTTCAGGCAGCCTTCGTTCATCGGGATGGCGCTGCCCACCAGCGTGCGAAAGACATACAACACCACGGCCCGGCAGATCGCCAGCGGCGCGTTGTAGTTCAGCGCGTCCTGCGCTGTCGTGCCGGTGAAATCCACGCGCGCCTGCCGCGCCGGTTTGTCGACGGAGATTGCCACCTCGATCCGTGCGCCACTGTCCAGCGGATAGCTGAACTGGCAATCCTCCAGCACGTCCAGCACCCGGCGAACAGATTCCTCCGCGTTGTCCTGCACGTGGCCCATGTAGGACTGCACCACGTCACGGCCGAACTGCGCCACGGCCTTGCCCAGTTCCGCGACGCCTGTGGCGTTCGCGGCGATCTGCGCGGTCAGATCGGCGATGTTGTGATCCACGTTGCGGCAAGGATAGGGACCGGAGGACAGCAGATCGCGGGTCTCTTGCGCGCGAAAGCGCCCTTCGGCAACCATCTGGAAGTTGCGGATCAGGATGCCCTCTTCGTCGATATGGCGGCTGTCCGGCGGGGCAGAGCCCGGGGTCTTGCCACCGATGTCGGCGTGGTGGCCACGCGAGGCAACGACAAAGTCGATCTCGGCGCCACTGGCGTCAAAGACCGGCGTCACCACGGTCACATCCGGCAGATGCGTGCCGCCGTTGAAGGGGTCGTTCATCATGAAGACATCGCCGGGCCGGATCTGTCCCGCGTTTTCGCGCAGGATGGTTTTCACGCTCGCGCTCATGGAGCCAAGGTGCACCGGCACATGCGGTGCATTGGCCACGAGATCACCCCGCGCATCAAAGAGCGCACAGGAGAAATCCAGCCGTTCGCGGATGTTCACAGAGGCTGCGGTCTTGGCCAGTGTCGCGCCCATCTGGTCCGCGATGGACATGAACAGGTTGTTGAAGACCTCCAGCATGATCGGATCCACAGTGGTGCCGACCGCTTCGCGCCGGTCAAGGGCCATGACCCGGCGCAGCACAAGGGCGCCCCCCGGTTGGCAGGTGGCCTGCCAGCCGTGCTCGACCACCGTGGTGCCGGTCGGCTCGTTGATGATGGCCGGGCCGCGGACCACGGCGCCCGGCCCCATGGCCGTCCGGTCATGGGTGGGCACATCGGCAAACGCGCCCTGCGACCACATGCGCGCCGAACCCTGCAGCCCATCCCCCGCCGGTCCGTCACTGGTGCGGGTCGCATCTGCCGCCCCGCCGATGGCCTCGACAGAGAGCATTTCTGCGATGATGTTCTCGCTCTGCGGGGCAAAGCCGAATTCCACCTTATGGGCGGCACGAAAGGCCTCGATCATCACCTGCGGCGTGTCCAGATCCACGGGCAGGCTGGTCTGGGCGCTGCCTGCACGCAGATAGACACGGGCCTGCGTCCGGATCTGGTCCGGGTCAACGCCCTGTTCGGCCACGGTGCGGCGGGTGTCTTGTGCGAGGTCCCCGGCCGCCTGACGGATGGCATCGATCTCATGGACCGGCAGATCCAGCTGTCGCTCTTTCATGGACAGGATATCGGCCAGTCCCATCCCCAGCGCAGAGAGCACCCCGGCAAAGGGATGCAGATAGATCGAAGTCATGCCAAGCGCATCCGCCACCAGACAGGCATGTTGCCCCCCGGCCCCGCCAAAACAATTGAGCGTGTAGCCGGTCACATCATAGCCACGCGCGACTGAGATCTCCTTGATCGCATTGGCCATGTTGTCGACCGCGATGCGCAGGAAGCCTTCGGCGAGGGCTTCGACAGAGAGCGGGGTATCGGTCCGCGTCAGGCTTGTGTCTGATCCCGTTTCTGTTCCGGCTTCTGTTCGGGTTTCGGCGGCGATCTCCCGCGCCATGGCCTCGAACAGGGCGCGCGGGGCGTCGGTGTCCAGCGGCGCGTCCCCCTCGGGGCCAAAGACCCGGGGAAAGGTGTCAGGCTGCAGTTTGCCCAACACCACGTTGCAATCGGTCACGCACAGCGGACCGCCCCGCCGATAACACGCAGGCCCCGGATCCGCGCCCGCGCTTTCCGGACCCGCCTGCAGGCGACCATCACGAAAGGTCAGGACCGAACCGCCGCCCGCAGCCACCGTGTGAATGTTCATCATTGGCGCGCGCATCCGAACGCCCGCCACTTCGGTCTCGAAGCTGCGTTCGAAACTCCCGGCGAAGTGGCAGACATCCGTAGAGGTGCCGCCCATGTCAAAGCCGATCAGCCGCTCGAACCCGTCCTGCGTCGCGGTCTTGACCATGCCGACCACGCCACCCGCAGGACCTGAAAGGATCGCGTCACGCCCGTGAAAGTAGTCGGCATCCGTCAACCCGCCGTTGGATTGCATGAACATCAGCCGCGTGGCCGGGTCTGCGTCGGTCACCGCGCCGGACTGCAGGTCAGAAATGGAACCAGCCTCGGGGCCAGAAACTGGGCCAGAAACCGGGCCAGAAACAGGACCCGATTTCGCGATCGACCTCGCGCCCTGCCGACCCGTGTCCAGAGCGTCGCGCACCTGGGTCACGTAGTGGCGCAGGATTGGCGTCAGGTAGGCATCCGCCACCGCCGTATCGCCACGCGCCACAAGCTTGATCAGCGGGCTCGCCTCGTGGCTCAGCGAGACCTGCGAAAATCCCTGCTGACGCGCTATATCGCCTATCACCTGCTCATGCGCCGGGTTGCGATAGCTGTGCAAAAGCGCAATGGCGACAGCGCGGTAGCCCTTCCCATGGGCCCGACTGAGCGCCTCGCGCGTGGCGGTGAGGTCCAGCGGGTCCAGCACAGAGCCATCGGCGGCGAGACGTTCCTCCACTTCGATGACATCCGAGTACAGCAATTCCGGCAGGGTGATCTGCAGCGCAAAGAGGTCGGGCCGGTTCTGGTAGCCAATGCGCAGCAGGTCGCCCAGGCCTTTGGTGATCATCAGCAGCGTGCGCGCGCCCTTGCGCTCCAGCAGGGCGTTGGTGGCCACGGTGGTGCCCATCTTGACCGCGTCGATGGTGCCTGCCGGGATCGGCGCCCCGGGGGCAAGGCCCAGCATTTCGCGGATGCCATGCACGGCAGCGTCACGGTACCGCTCCGGGTGCTCTGACAACAGCTTGTGCGTGCGCAGATCGCCCTGCGGCGTGCGGGCCACGATATCGGTGAAGGTGCCGCCGCGATCGATCCAGAATTGCCACATGGGTACAGGTCCTCCGTTCGCCGCCGCTGCGACGTCACTTAAAGTCAGATTTGAGAAAGGCTCAATAGACGAGCGAGGGCAGCCAAAGCGCAAGGTTCGGGAAACAAAGCAAGAGCGCGATCATCACGAACATCGTCACCACAAAAGGCAAGGCGCCACGGATCACGTCGATCATGGGACCGCGTGGGCGAATGCCCTGAACGACGTAGAGGTTGATGCCGATGGGCGGTGTGATCAGCGCCGTTTCCAGCAGCACCATCAGCAGGATGCCGAACCAGACCGGATCAAACCCCAGCGCGACAACGATGGGCGTGATCAGCGGCGCCATGGTCAGCAGCATCGACAGTGTCTCCATGAAGCACCCGATCACGATCAGCACGGCCACGATCATCAGCATGGTCTGCATCGGCGACCATCCAAGCCCGGTCACGAAATCCGTCAGCGCCTGCGTCAGCCCGATGATCGACAGCACGAAATTCAGAAAGACCGCCGCAATGATGATCAGCATGATCATGGCCGTGGTGCGCATGGTGCCTTCGACCGCCTGCCGCATCATGTCGAGGGTCAGTTTGCCATTCGCCGCCGCAAGGATCATCGCCGCGACCACGCCCAGTGCGGCGGCCTCCGTCGGTGTGGCAAGCCCCGCGTAGATCGAGCCCACGACCACGGCAAAGATCCCCAGGGGCGGGATCAGCGACGGCAGGGCGCGCAGACGCTCGGCCGCCGTGGCACGGATCGGATCGCCGCCCCAGGCCGGACGCCACAGGCAGGCGAGGATCACCGTCAGCATGAACAGCAGCGCCAGAAGGAACCCCGGCAAGAACCCGGCGAGATACAGCTCTGGAACGGATGTGTTGGTCAGCAGACCATAGAGGATCAGGTTGATCGAGGGCGGGATCAGGATGCCCAGCGTGCCCCCCGCCGCGACGGTGCCCAGAAACAGGCTCTCGTTATAGCCGCGCTTCGCAATCTGCGGCACAGCGACGGTGCCAATGGTGGCCGCCGTCGCCACCGAGGATCCGGAGGTCGCCGCAAAGAGCGCCGAGGACCCGATGTTGGAGTGCATCAGCCCCCCCGGCAGCCAACCCAGCCATTTCACGATGCCATCGTACATGCGCTCGGTGATGCCTGCGCGCAGCAGGATCTCTCCCATCAGAACGAACATCGGAATGGCGACCAGCAGGAAATCCGTGCCCGTCTGCCAGGCCATGTCGGACAGCGCGCGGTACAGCGGCATCGGGCTGTCGGTGGCCTGCAGGATCAGGCCCAGCCACCCCAATGAGGCCGCAATCGGCACCGCCAGTGCGATCAGCGCCAGCAGGATCAGAAGTGTCTTGGTCAGCATCAGCCACGGTCCTCTTGAACGGTTTCGTCGCGGATCTGCTCGTCGAGGGATTTCACCCCGATCAGGTCCTGCACACCCGCATGATCCCGCCGGATCCAGCGCAGAACCGCGACGAGGCCAATCAGACCGCCACTGAAGACAAAGAACATCCAGCCCAGCATCCACGGGATCTGCGGGATCGCCAGCGGCACCCGCATGGGCGTGATCGACCGGGATCCATGTTGCAACGTGTCCGCCACGAGACTCCAGATCATGGTCGCCACCACCCCGGCAAATCCGACCAGCAAGGCCAGCCCCAGCAGGTTCACCGGCGTGCGCAACGAGACAGGCAGCGCCCCGACCAGGGCATCGACGCGGATATGCGCCCGTTCAAACAGCGCGTAGGAAAACGACAGCGTGGTCGCGACACCAAAGGCGTAGCCGCTGATCTCGTCCGCTCCGCCAAGCGAGACATTGAACAGGCGGCGCATCAGGACTTCGGCCGTGACGAGAAAGGCAGAACCAACGATGAGAGCACCTGCCAGCCATGTCAGCCACAGACTAACGCGGCGGGTGGCACCAAGAAGGACATCCAGCATGGGAAGAAACCTCGCGATGAACGGGTCAGAAGAGATTGGTGACGGAGGAGCAGCAACGATCTCGCCGCCCCCCTGTCGCCCGATCCGGTTTGGGCAGAGGCAATCGGGCTGGCCGTGGTCTTGCCTTCATTGCAGGCACGTCTTGACGCGCCAACCACAAAGCGCCTGCCAAAACCCGGTTGCATAGACTGGCCTGAAAAAGGGTCCAGGCGGGCTGACCTGCGTCGCCTCTGACGGGTTTGGCGTCTGGCCGGTTTGGCGTCTGGCCGGTTTGGCGTGAGGTCAGACGAACCTCGGGCCGGTTTGACGTCTGGCCGGTTTTGTCCAGCGACAGTGCAGGCAGCGCCAGTTGCGGGCAGGGCCGCTTTGGCTGCCCCCCCGCCCGCCCGGACGAGGGGATCCAACCCCGATGGCACCACAACCGATTGCGACGCCACCGGCGGCAAGCCTTACTTTGCCTCGGCGCTCAGACCAAGGATCGGGCCAACAGTGGCGTTCCAGTTCGCGGCACATTCGGCGCCGCAACGCTCTGCCCAGCGGGCCAGAACCACCTCTGTCGCGATCTTGTCGCGCAAGGCGAGATCCGCAGCCGAGGGTTCCACCAACGTCATGCTTCCGGCTTCGCCGATGTCACAGGCCCCGCCTGTGATGCAGGAAATGGCCACGGCGTCCTCTGTCGCGGTCTCGGCCCACATGGCGTCGTTCAGTGTCGCAATCTCACCCTGCATGAAGGCCCGCTGCTCTGCCGAAAGGCTGTTCCACTTGTCCATGTTCATTGCCCCAAAAGCGAGCCCCCAACCGACGCGCAGCGTGTAGGCATGGGTCGCCACCTGCTGCCAGTTGGCCGTATAGGCCGACATGGTGCCGGTGATCGCGCAATCCACGACACCCTTTTCCAGCGCCGGGATCACTTCGGAAAAGGCCACCGTGACCGAGGTGCCGCCCACGCCCTGCACGAAATCGCCCAAAGTGGTGGAGTAGACGCGGATCTTCTTGCCTTCGAGATCGGCCATCCCGTTCACCGCGCCATTGCACCACAGCGTCTGCGACGGAAACGGATACAGCATCAACAGCTTGGCGTTGTAGATTTCGGCAAAGGCCGCCTCCAACGTGTCGAAGTAGGCTTCTGACACCGCGCGCTGGGTGTCGATGTCCTGCGTCAGCGACGACAGGTCCGCACCTTCAAAGATCGCATTCTCTGCTGCGACATAGCCGGGCAGGCCAAAGGCAAAATCAAAGACGCCGTTCTTGACCAGTCGCATGATCTCAAAGCCCTTGAGGCCAAGACCGGATTGCGACTGGATCTTGCCGACCATGGCCCCGTCCGATGCCTCGGCCAAGCCATCAAAGAAGGGCTGTTCGTGTTTCTGAAAGTTGGTCAGGCTGGACCATGTGCCGACAGCGGTGAACACGGTGGGCGTGTCGGCAAGGGCCATGGTGGCCGACAGGGCGAAGGCCGCAGCAGTGCTGAGAAAGTGCTTCATCTTGGGATCTCCGGGTTGGTTTGGTCAGGTGGTGCTTGAAACGGGGCGGGTGTCGGTGTCCTCGGGGACATCGGTGATCAGCATGTGGCCGGGCGTGTGGGTGACCACAAAGGGCAGCCGGGCGTCGATCACCACGGACTGCGGGGTCACGCCACAGGCCCAGAAACAGGGGATCTGCCCTGCCGCGACGGGTGCAGGGTCGCCCCAATCGGGCTGGGTGATGTCGCGGATGCCGATGGCCGCCGGGTCGCCGATGTGCACCGGTCCGCCATGCGCCCATGGGAAGCGGGCCGAGATACGATCGGCTTCCTCCACATGTTCGGGGGCAAAGGCCCGCATCGAGACCACCATTTCCCCCTGAAAGGGCCCGACCGGGGTCAGCGGAATACTGGTGCGAAACATTGGCACCGTGGTGTCATTGGCGATGTGCCAGACCGGAAGGCCCGCCCTCACCAGCGCGGTTTCAAAGGTAAACGAGCACCCCAGCGCAAATCCCATCATGTCATCGCGCCAGTGGTGCCCCAGATCGGTGACGCGCTCGGTCAGGACACCATCGCGGTAGATGTTGTAAGATGGCAGATCGCTGCGCAGGTCCACATCCGCACCCAGCGTCCGAAACAGTGGATCCCCCACCGCTGTTTGACCCACCAGCGGACAAGGCCGTGGGTTCAGAGCACAGAACGCGGCGAAATCTTCGGCGTGATCACGCGGCAGAACCACGAGGTTGGCTTGCAGACGACCGGCGGCCAGTCCCGCGGTGTGGCGGGCATAGGCCCCCTCGCGGATCGCCGCACGCGCCGCCTCGACGGACATGGACCGCATGGCCTCGAAAGTGGTGTTCATGGCTGTTGATCTCCAAGGCGTCCGAGTTGACGTGCAGATTGGAGAGCGACCGCCTCTTGGTCAAATCAATGATTCTCAGCCAGATACATCAAATTTATTTATACACCTGCGTGCGTCTCCGCGACTTCGCGCGCGATCTGAGAGGCGGTCTGCGTGATGTGACTGGGCGGATCGGCGACAAAGCTGGCGGTGAACTCCAGCGGCTTTGGCACCCATCCGGGGTCGAATTGCACCAACTCCCCCGCCGCGACCAATGGCTCTGCCAACGACCTCGGCAGCGCCGAAACCCCAAGCCCCGAGGCAACCAGCCGCATGGCCGCCGACAGCGAAGACGATGGAAACAGCAGCACGTCCGGCCCGATGCGCGCCTGCACCGCTTCACTCAACTCCCTGAAAGGGCGGGTGTTTCTGGCATAGGTCACGACCGGCTTGCCAAACAGGACAGGCGCGTCCTCCGGCGCGCCGGGGGTCTTCGCGGACGTGTACCAATCCAGCGCGAAGGGCGGCAACACCACGTTGTCGACGGAGAAGTCAGACACCGGCCCCAACAGGAAGGCGAGGTCGATCTCTCGCGACAAGAGCGCGTTGCGCAGGTTGACAGAGACGTCGACGTTCAGCTCGATCCGCAGGCCCGGATAGCGCGCGTTGAGCTCAGAGACAAACTCCGGTAGCCAGCTTTGCGCGATGGTCTCGGAGGCACCGATGCGCAGCTGGCTCTCGACACCGGAGGGGTCAACCACGTCCCGTTCGATCTGATCTGCCAGCGCTTCGAGCTTTTGCGCGTATTGCAACAGCATCTCGCCGCGCTTGGTCAGTTTCGCGTTGCGGGCGCTGCGATCGAAAAGCGGCGTGCCGATGGTCTCTTCGAGCGCCTTGATCCGCGCGGTCACCGCTGGCTGCGTCAGGTGCAGCGCCTGCGCAGCGCGCATCACGCCACCGGACCGCACGACGCTGAGGAACGCCCGAAGCTGTTCGAAATTCAGACGGATCATGCGCCGCGCCCCAGGTTGTTTTGACCGCGACAAAGCACCGTCAGACGACCGATACAGAGGCGCAAGGATGCGGCACGCCAGACCGATCGGCACATCTGTTCAGTCAGAAGGAATGGCATAGATCGGGCTCGACCAGGCCTGAAACCCGTCCTCTGTTGTCACTGCGATCCAAAGCGGCGTGTCGCCCTCTGGCAGCAGCGCGATGCGGCGCTTGGTTGCAAAGGCGCGCGGCAGCGGATCGTCAGGCAGGCGTTGCACGCTCAGCTTGCGGTCCAATCCGCCCGCGTCCAGAACAACCGGCGCCACCCCGATCCCGGACAGGTCCAGATCCAGATCCCCACGGTTGGTCCGCGCGTGCAGGCGCGCGCCCGCCCCCGCCGCGATCCATGCGTCAAAGCCCATGAAATTGCCGGTCGTCACCGCGTCAAAGATGACGCTGTCGCAGCCGCTTTGGCGCAAAAGACGATCATCGTTCCAGGCATTTATGGGCTCCATCCGGGTGATCTCTGCCCCGTCAAATGTCATACGACCGGCCCAGCGGGTGTTGCGCCCGCGGCCACGGTATTCTGCCCCGGACCACAGAACCCGCAAGCGGCTGCCCAGATCGGCGGCGGCATAGGGGCGCAGCGTCTCAAGCACGTCAGCGCCGCGCCGGATCTCGATCCGTTCCAACCCTGCATGCGCGCGCAGGTCCAGCGACAGCTCCAGATGGTCGCCGGCCACGCGGATGATATCGCCCATGATCGCGGTGCGCGCCGGGTGCCGCGGCGCGTCGCGCACGACGGCAGGGTTGCGCGTGAAGACCTCTGATCCGTCGGGCAAATCTGCCGTCACCGCCATGTACATGCGACACCCGGTGGTGCCGTAGTGGTGACGCCGCCGCTGCGCCTCCATGATCTCGGGCCGGTCGTTGCGGTCGGTCAGAAAGCAGGTCAGCCCGCCATAAGCGCCAAACTCCGACGCGCCGGGATAGCTGGCCCCCGGGCGCCCCTTGTGGCCGTCGCTATTGCAGACCACACCGACACGCCGCCCCAGCGCAAACCCATCGGTCAGCACCCATTCAAACGTGCCCCATGCAGAGTGCACCTCGACCGAGGTTTCCAGCACCGGATCATGGTCGTAATGGATGTTGCAGTAACGCCCGCCCACATGGCCATAGATCACCGTATCCGTGCCTCGCAGCGCATCAAACAGGTCGCTCAGCGTATGGGCGTCGGTGCCGATCTGGCTGCGGTCTTCCAGCAAGGCATGGCTGCAGCGCCGGATCTCGCGGCCTTCTTCGGCGAAAAAGACATTGTGGTCGCCACCCACTGCGGTGTTGCCGGACCACTCATATCCCGGAAAGACGGTGAACCGACCGGGCTCGTGCCATTGCGCCGTCAGCCCGTTGAGCTTGTCCCAGAAGGCAGGCGTGATCTGGAAATCATTGCCCTGATGCGCAGAGACATCCAGAAAGGCCTTGTTGCGCGCAAAGTCGAAGTAGCTCTCGATCGTGTTCACGCCGACGGTCTCGCCGGTCTGGCCATGCAGATCGCCCCAGAAATGGGCGTGCGGGCTGTCTGCGATGACAAGCGGCCCGGCCTCGCAGACCAGCCTGTCATCGACCATCACCTTGATCCACAGCTCCCCCGGCGTGGCGACGCGGAGCCCGTCGAAACACATGGCCCGGGCCGAGGCGTCGTAGGCGCATTCCGCCACCAGCCCCTCCACCGGCAGGCTGGGCAAAAAGCGCAGGCGCCCACCCGCCTGCGTGGTGGGGTTGCCATGCGCATCCTCGGCCTTGAGCCCGAGATGAAAGGGCTCGCCCGGGCGCCGCAGCGTCGGCAGGACCGCCCGCCAGAGCACGGCCTCACCGGCCACCACCGGCACTGCGAATTGTTGCGGCAACGGCAGAAAGTTGTTCGTCGCCTGTACATCCGTGGCGATGCGGAACTCATACCCATGTTCGGCAAAGGTCTGCATCCGCATCCCCGGCCCGCCCTGCGAGGTATCGCCAAAGGTCAGCACGATCTGGTCCCCTTCGCTGAGATAGCCACCGTTCAATTGCGCTGTCACCGTTGTGTTCCAGGGCCGCGGACCTTCGCGTCCGATCCGCAAGGAGATGGCGCCCTGCCCCGTTGTCCGGGCCGTGACAAAGTTCGCCGCGCCCGGATCGCCGGTCTGGGCAAGGCCCGCATCGGTCACCAACCGGAACGACACACGGATCGCGCCTGTGTCATCCAGACCCAAGCGCCCGACCGTGTACGTGACGGTAAAGGTCTGAAAACTGCGCGTCTCCACCGCACCCGTCGGGCTGAGCGTGGCGGAGCCATAAAGCGAGGGGTCTTCGCCCGGCCAGACGGAGGGGGCGTTTTCGCCCATCAGGTCGCGGCGCACGGGGTTTGGGGGGATCTGCGGTTTCATCTCATTGGCTCCGTTGCAGCGGGCGTTCATCTCAGGGCAGCGTGGTCCCGTCGGCCTCTCAGCGGTTCAGAACCGCGTGACCACGGTCGCGCCGACGGCCTCGAACCGGTCCATCCCCATGAGCGCGGCAGGCGCCTGCGCCAGCGAGATCCGCTGACCCACGAGGCGCGCCGGGTCCAGCTTGCCGCTGCGCACCATGTCCAGCATCGCGCCATAGCGATGGGCCTGCATGCCGTGGCTGCCGAGGATCTCCAGTTCCCACCCGATCACGCGGGCCATGGGCAAGGGCGGATTGGCCTGTGCACCCAGAAGCAGGCCAACCTGCACGTGCCGGCCCCGACGGCGCAGGTTCAGCACGGAGTTCCAGCAGGTTTCCGGATGGCCCAGCGCATCCAGCGACAGATGCGCGCCGTCCCGGGTGATCTCGCGCACGGCCTCGGGCACATCCGCCGTTTGCCCGGCGTTCACATGCGCCACAGCACCCAGACTGCGGGCCATTTCGAGCTTGTCATCGGCGATATCGACGGCCACCACGTTTGCGCCAAGCGCATTGGCGATCATCACGGCCGAGAGGCCGACGCCCCCGCAACCATGCACCGCCACCCATTCACCAGCACTGACCCGCCCCTGATCGACGACCGCGCGAAAGGACGTGGCAAAGCGACAGCCAAGGCTGGCCGCCGTGTCGAAGCCCATGCTCTCAGGCAGGGCCACAAGGTTCAGATCCGCATGATGCACGGCGACATATTCGGCGAAGGATCCCCAATGCGTGAAGCCGGGCTGCGTCTGTTGTTCGCAGACTTGCTGGTGGCCCGCGTGGCACTCGGGGCAGGCGCCGCAACCGGAGATGAACGGCACGGTGACCCGGTCGCCGACGCGCCAGTTGCGCACCAGCCCGCCGACCGCCGCAACGGTGCCCGCGAACTCATGCCCCGGCACATGCGGCAGCGAGATGTCATCGTCATGCCCCATCCACCCGTGCCAGTCACTGCGGCAAACCCCGGTGGCGGCAACCTGCACGACCACCCCGTGGGGGGGCGGTGTCGGGTCATCCACTGTGACCAGCTCTGGTGGTGCTTCGAAGGCTGAGAAAAGAACAGCTTTCATTGCGGACCCTTTCGGAGAACTCATAGATCGTTGCGGCAACCATACCGCAGATCGCACAAAGCGCACGGGCTGTCTTGTCCCCCTTGCGACATCCGTCGCGCATTGCCCGGGTGCTACGGCACTGGTCAAGACATGGCTTGGCGAGTCTGACCAGATCAGGACCTCATTGGCCATTTGGCGCAGTCGATGCGAGACCTGTCTGGTCGGTTTTCCGCGGTGTCAGGTTGCGGCGGACCGGGGCCGGATTGATCATGCGCGGCGCCGCGCGCCACCAACACGACCACGCTTGTGGCGCGATGCGCCCCTTGGATGGCTGTTCGCGGCAGGTGGCTCTTGCCCGTCCGGACCATGTGGCGGCATTTGGAAAAATGGATCCACGATCCAGACCACCGCGAGATCTGTGCCCTGCCTTGGATCGGATTTCGAAATTCCAAAGCCGCATAATCCCGGCCCCCAGCCTGAGCAACAAAAGCACCTGGGTCTAGAGGCAACAGCCAAGCCAGCCCCGCCAACGGACCGAACACGGTAAGGCGCGGGCTTTTGGCAGGAACAGCCCTGCAAAGGTGAGCCGGGCAGATGTGGCTGCGCAAACCGGGCCGAAGGCCCTTATCCTTCGACGCGTCACAAATGCCTCCAGAACAGAGGGCCAACCCCTCGACAGAAGAAATCTGCCGGGCGTGTCGTGTATCTGCCCATCCTTGCAAAATCCTAGGTTTAGGAACCTCTTCGAAAACGGTCAGCGCGGATCCGGCCGCGCGAGATCCCAGACCTCTCCCAGAGACTGCCGCGCCCAACGTGCGGCGTCAAAGGGGTTGGTCGTCAGGGCGAGCAGCTCACCCTCGTAACACAGCGCCCATTTCCAGCCGGCGCCGCGCAGGTCCTCTGGCCGCTGCCCGGTGGCGCGGCGCGACACCGATCCTACGTCGCGCGGTCCGAACTTGCGGTGCAGGCGGAGGCGCACCCGCTCGCGCGCCTTCTTTTCGCCGGGGTCCTGCTGCATCACAAGACAGGCGGCATCAATGATCTCGGCACCGTCAACAGCGGGGTCTCGCCACAGGGTGGCGAGTTGCGCCCAGCTTTGTTCGGACAGGCGGACCGCAGGCGGTCTGCCTCTGGTCCGGGGCTTGGCAGGTCCCTCTTGCAAAGCGGTTGAATCCGTCATCGGGATCTCCTTCCCATCATGTCGTCGCTTGGGAAACGCGCGCCTCGGTGGCCATCGACAAGCGCGCCGGCGACGTCGAAAGCCAAACCACGGTCACGGGTTGCGCAGGTTGCTTTGTGACAGGACTTCGGCCGCGATCTTTGGCAGCGGCAATTCCTTTTGCACGCCACCGGCCTTCATCGCCTCTTTCGGCATGCCGTAGACGACGCAGGTGGCTTCGTCCTGGCCAATGGTGTGCGCCCCGGCCTGTGCCATTTCGCTCAGGCCCTTGGCACCGTCATCCCCCATGCCGGTCATGATGACCCCGATGGCGTTCTTGCCCGCCGTCCGGGCGACCGAACGGAACAGCACATCAACCGAGGGCCTGTGGCGGGAGACAAGCGGGCCATCGCGGACCTCAACCCCGTAGTGCGCGCCGCTGCGGGTGAGCAGCGTGTGCATGTTGCCGGGCGCAATCAGCGCATGGCCGGTCAACATGCGATCGCCGTTGCGTGCTTCCTTGACGGAAATGCGGCAGATCGAATCCAGCCGCT
>JBELMB010000277.1:0-5462 GCA_042088665.1 Sagittula sp. | reverse complement strand
ATCCCAAGGGCTGCGGCAAGACGGTGACATGAAGAAGTGGCCCGGCATCCTGACGGCAGGCACGATCGTGCTTGCGGCCTGTACCCAGTTTCCCGAACTGGATGAGGCAGCGACGCCGGGCGTGGCGGAGGCGCCCTATCCCGACCTCGTGCCGCTGGACACGCTCTTGACCGGGCCGGACGAGATCCGCGCCGTGCCTGAAACCGTGCCCGAAGTCGAAGCGCGTGTCGATCTTTTGCGCGCCAAGGCGGACAGGCTGATGGGCGCGCGGGTGTCCCAATCCGCCGCCGTGCCGACCCGCCTCGCGCGGTTGCGCCAAAAGGCCGAAGACCTGCGCGCGCAATAGCGTGCCGTGACAGTCGCGTTTCCATCGCCGCCCCTGCGATGGCAAAAGTGTGATGCAGGCCGGGGACGCACTTCAGCGGCCGCTGCCTTTGGGGTGCAGCGCATCGACCGGTTGCAGCCGCGACGGTGAGAGGCTAACTCCGGCGCAGAGCCACAACCTTCGAAGGAGCCTCCCATGTCCCAACCCTTGCGTCTTGGCATTGCTGGTCTTGGGACCGTCGGCGCCGGTGTGGTCAAGATCGTCCGTCAAAAGGCCGCGCTTCTGGAGGCGCGTTCCGGCCGTCCGGTCGTGATCACCGCGGTCTCTGCGCGCAGCCGCGACAAGGACCGTGGCGTGACCCTGTCGGATTACACATGGGAAGAGGATCCCGTGGCATTGGCCAGGCGGGAGGACGTCGATGTCTTTGTCGAGATGATCGGCGGCAGCGAAGGCCCTGCCAAGGAGGCGGTCGAGGCGGCGCTGGAGGCGGGCAAGGACGTGATCACGGCCAACAAGGCCCTGCTTGCGCACCATGGGCAGGCGCTTGCGGAACGTGCCGAGGCACAGGGCGCTGTGCTGCGTTTCGAGGCGGCGGTGGCCGGGGGCATCCCGGTGGTCAAGGCCCTGACCGAGGGGCTGGCCGGCAATGACATCTCGCGCGTGATGGGCGTGATGAACGGCACCTGCAACTACATCCTGACCCGGATGGAAGATGCGGGCCTGAGCTATGACGAGGCCTTTGCCGAGGCGGATGGCCTTGGCTATCTGGAAGCGGATCCGACGCTGGACGTGGGCGGTATCGATGCCGGGCACAAGCTGGCGCTGCTGGCCGCCATCGCCTTTGGCACACAGGTCAATTTCGCGGGCGTGGAGCTGGAGGGCATCGGCACCGTGACCATCGAGGACATCAGGCAGGCCGCGGACATGGGGTTCCGCATCAAGCTGCTGGGCGTCAGCCGCATGACCGATCGCGGGCTGGAGCAATCCATGGCGCCTTGCCTTGTTCCCGCCGCCTCGCCGCTGGGGCAGTTGTCGGGGGCACCAACGTGGTGGTGATCGAAGGCGACCAGGTCGGTCAGATCGTGATGCGCGGCGCCGGTGCGGGGGAGGGGCCGACGGCCTCTGCCGTGCTGGGCGACGTCATGGATGTGGCGCGCGGGTTGCGGGTCTCGACCTTTGGTCAGGTGGCCACAACGCTGCGCCCGGTGGCATCGGCACAGGCCACGACCCCTGCGCCCTACTACCTGCGCCTTGCGCTCATGGACACACCGGGCGCGCTGGCCAAGGTCGCCGCAGCACTGGGTGAGGCAGGCGTGTCCATCCACCGGATGCGCCAGTACGACCACAGCACGGAGGTCGCACCGGTCCTGATCGTGACACACAAGACGACGCGGGCGGCGCTTGATACCGCCTTGGACGCCGTTCAGACGCTGGCCGTGGTCTCGGCTTCGCCGGTGGCCTTGCGCATCGAAGAGGTTTGAGCGCCTTGGCGTCCGGCCGCGTGCCGCTTGTGCCTGCGGGCGCCGAAGCGGCGGCGGACGCGCTGAAACTCTCGCCGGGGATCCTGTCCGGTGGCCATGTGTTCCTGACCGGCGTGACGGGCTCTCGGTCGGACGGACAGATGCCGGAACAGCCAAAAGCACAGTTCGAAGAGGTGTTTCGCAAGATCGGAACGGTCTTGGCCGAGGCGGGGCTGGATCATGGCGATATTGTCGAGATGACCAGCTATCACATCGACATCACCCGGCATTTCGAGCTGTTCTCGCAGGTGCGCGCGCGTTTCGTCAAAGCGCCCTATCCCGCATGGACGGCTGTCGAAATCGCCGGTTTGCGGCGGCCCGGCGCGCTTGTCGAAGTGCGGGTGATCGCCGCGCTGCGCTGAGCGGCGAAACCGGACGAGCGGGGGACGCGGGGTGAACCCCGCGCTACGCCGGGCGCGCCAATGGAGAGCGGTTTGTCCCCGCCCCATGCAGGGCGCTTGGATATGCCACCTGCTTTGGCATTTGCTTGGGCGCTTCACATTGTCCGCGGCTCTGGACGCGTTCCCAGCTTGCCCCGCCTCGGCGCTCTGGGCTAGAGCCATGGCAGGTTTTACGGAAGGACACCCATATGTCGACGCCCAAGGATTTCAATGACCGTATGCTTTCGCTGGGGCTGGCTCGCGTTGCCGAGCAGGCCGCCATCGCCAGCGCAGACTGGATTGGCCGCGGGGACGAAAAGGCCGCAGATCAGGCCGCGGTGAACGCCATGCGTGAGCAGCTCAACAAACTCGACATCAAGGGTGTGGTTGTCATCGGTGAGGGCGAGCGCGACGAAGCGCCCATGCTCTACATCGGTGAAGAAGTGGGGACCGGTGACGGTCCGGGCGTGGATATCGCGCTTGATCCGCTGGAAGGCACCACGCTGACCGCCAAGGACATGCCAAACGCGCTGACCGTGATCGCCATGGGCCCGCGCGGTTCCATGCTGCACGCACCGGACGTCTACATGGACAAGCTGGCCGTGGGCCCGGGCTATCCTGACCACGTCGTCACCCTTGACATGACGCCGACCGAGCGTGTCGAAGCTCTGGCCAAGGCCAAGGGGTGTCAACCTGCGGACATCACTTGCTGCATCCTTGAGCGACCGCGCCATGAAGAGGCGATTGCCGAAGTGCGCGCCACGGGTGCGGGCATTCGCCTGATCACCGACGGCGATGTGGCCGGGGTAATGCATTGCGCCGAACCTGATGTGACAGGCATCGATATGTACATGGGGTCTGGCGGCGCGCCAGAGGGCGTGCTGGCCGCAGCGGCACTGAAATGCATGGGTGGTCAGATCTTTGGTCGTCTGCTGTTCCGCAACGATGACGAGCGCGGGCGCGCCACAAAGGCCGGCATCACCGATTTCGACCGCGTCTACACGCGGGACGAGATGGTCACCGACCACGTGATCTTTGCGGCCACGGGCGTGACGAACGGCTCCCTTGTGCCGGGGATCAAGCGCCAGGTGGGCTGGATCGAGACAGAGACCATCCTGATGCGGTCCAAGACCGGCTCTGTGCGCCGCGTGCACTACCGCAACCCGTTCAAGCGCGCCGACTGAGCGCTGCACGGGAACGGGGCCATGCTTTGGTCCTGACAAGGGAAGCGACAGGCGCCTGTGGTCAAGACTGCAAGCGCCTGAGGTCTGACACGGGGAGGTGGACAGCCACAGCTTGGCGTATCTGGGTGTCGAAAGCAGCTTGACCGGTCGGCGTTGGGTAGGACCCGGCGTCGATACGGAACGCCAGGCGGAGGCCCTCGCGCAGGAAACGGGGCTGCCCCGTCCGCTATGCGCCGTGCTGGCGCGTTTGGGTGTGCTGCCCGAAACCGTGCAAGGCTATCTGGACCCCAAGCTGCGCGACCTGTTGCCGGACCCGCGCAGGCTCAAGGACATGCAGCCCGCTGCCGCGCGGCTGCTGCAGGCCTTGCGGGGCCGCGAACGGGTGGCGGTCTTTGCCGATTATGACGTCGACGGTGGGTCGTCCGCGGCGCTGCTCATTGACTGGTTTCGGCAGTTGGGGCGGGAGGCGACGCTGTATGTGCCGGACCGTATCGACGAGGGGTATGGGCCCAACATCCCCGCCATGACACAGCTCGCGCGCGATCATGATCTGATCGTTTGCGTCGATTGCGGCACGCTCTCTCATGAGGCTCTGGCGGCGGCGCAGGGGGCGGATGTCGTGGTGCTGGATCATCACCTTGGCGGTGAGACGTTGCCGCCGTGTCATGCGCTGGTCAATCCCAACCGGCAGGATGAGGACGGCAGCCTTGCGCATCTGTGTGCTGCGGCGGTTGTCTTTCTCGTGCTGGTCGAGGCAGGGCGACAGATGCGCGAAGCAGGGCAGCAGGGGCCCGACCTGATGTCCATGCTGGATCTCGTCGCGCTCGCGACCGTGGCAGATGTTGCGCCCCTGCGCGGCGTCAACCGCGCTCTTGTCCAACAAGGGCTAAAGGTCATGGCGCGCCGCAATCGGCCCGGGCTGACGGCCCTGTCGGATGTTGCGCGTCTGGAACGCGCGCCCGAGGCTTATCACCTTGGCTATGTGCTGGGGCCGCGGGTCAATGCCGGTGGTCGGATCGGGCAGGCCGACCTCGGGGCGCGCCTGCTGGCGACGACAGATCCGAATGCGGCGCAGGCCATGGCAGAGCGGCTGGATGCGCTGAACGCAGAGCGCCGCGAGATCGAAGCCGCCGTACGTGCCGCGGCAATGGAACAGGTCGAGGCGCGCGGGCTGGACGCGCCGCTGGTCTGGGCCGCGGGGGAGGGCTGGCACCCCGGTGTTGTGGGCATTGTCGCGTCGCGATTGAAGGAGCGCACCGGTCGCCCGGCCGTGGTCATCGGGCTCGACGGGGCGGAGGGCAAGGGATCCGGCAGGTCCGTTGCCGGCGTCGACCTCGGCGCCTCGATACAGCGCCTCGCCGCGGAGGGGCTGCTCCTGAAGGGCGGTGGGCATCGTATGGCGGCGGGCCTGACAGTGGCGCGTGACGGGGTAGAGGCCGCCATGGCGCGCCTGTCGTCCCTGCTGGAGCGGCAAGGCGCGGGACAGGGCGGCGCCGCGGATCTGCGGCTGGACGGCATGTTGATGCCGGGGGCCGCACAGTTGGATCTGGTGGAACAACTGGAGCGCGCCGGTCCCTACGGCCAGGGCGCCCCCGGACCGCGATTCGCGATCACCGATGCGCGCATCGGTTTCGCCAAAGTGGTCGGCAGTGGCCACCTGAAGATTTCGGTGGACGACGGCATGGGCGCGCGCCTTGACGCCATTGCGTTCAACGCGATGGAAGGCCCCTTGGGCCCCGCCCTGATGGCGCATCAGGGGCAGCGATTCCATCTTGCGGGCAAGCTGGACGTGAACTCCTGGCAAGGGCGCAACACCGTGCAACTGCGTCTGGAAGATGCGGCGCCCAGTACCGACTAGCGTGGTCTGTACAGCTGATCCCTACGCGCCGCGGATGGCTTGCGCCCGGAAAATCGCTTGCAGGCAAAAAACTTGATCCTTTCGGGCGTTTTCTCTCTTGCGCCGCGCCGCACCATTTTCTAGAAGACGCTTCACCGACAGAGTGGCCCGTTCGTCTATCGGTTAGGACGCCAGGTTTTCAACCTGGAAAGAGGG
>JBELMB010000276.1:0-5471 GCA_042088665.1 Sagittula sp. | reverse complement strand
GAGGCTCTTGCTCATGTGGTCTTTCCTCGCGGGGCGGCTCTGGTCTGTCGGTTACGGGGGTTGTCGCAAAGCGCGGGGGGCTTGCCAATACCCTGATGGCATGGCCTCTTGGCAGGTATGAAACTGGCGGATCATATCACGCGGATGCCGCGCGCTTTTTCCGCGCAACTGGGCGCGGAGGCGCTGGCCGATGCGGGCTGGGCGGCGGGTCCGGTGGCTGAGCTTTTGCGGGGCACGGCGGGGTCGAGCCCTTTCCTCAAGGGGGTGATCACGCGAGAGGCCGCCTGGTTGGAAGGCGCGCTGGAGGATGTGGAAGGCGCCGTGGCGCGGATCATCGCCGATCTGACACCGGAGCCGCCGCTGTCGTCAGACCAGTTGGCGATTGCCCTGCGGCGTGCCAAGGGGCGCATCGCCTTGTTGATCGCCTTGTGCGATCTGTCCGGGGCCTGGGCGCTGCACGAGGTCACCGGGACCCTCACGCGCTTTGCCGATCTGGCGGTGGATCTGGCGCTGAAATCCGCCGTCGCGCAAGAGATCCGGCGTGGCAAGCTGCCGGGCCTTGTGCCGGGGGAGGCCGATCTCGCCACGGCGGGGGGGATGGTCGCGCTGGCCATGGGCAAGATGGGCGCAGGAGAGCTGAACTACTCCTCTGACATCGACCTGATCTGCCTGTTTGACGAGACCCGATTTGCGCCCGGCGATGTGCCGGAGGCGCGGGCCGGTTTCGTGCGTGCGACGCGCCGGATGACGGCGATGCTCAGCGATCTCACCGGGGAGGGCTATGTGTTTCGCACCGATTTGCGGTTGCGGCCCGACCCCTCGGTCACGCCGGTCTGCCTGTCGATGGATGCCGCGGAGCGCTACTACGAAAGCCTCGGGCGCACATGGGAGCGCGCGGCCTTCATCAAGGCGCGTGCCGCGGCGGGGGATGTGGTGGCGGGCGCGCGCTTTCTGGACGGGCTGACGCCTTTCGTCTGGCGCAAACATCTGGATTTCGCGGCCATTCAGGATGCCCATGACATGCGGCTGAGGATCCGCGCGCACAAGGGGCTGGGCGGGCCGATCACGCTGCCGGGTCACAACATGAAGCTGGGGCGCGGCGGCATCCGGGAGATCGAGTTCTTTACCCAGACGCGGCAGTTGATCGCGGGGGGGCGGGATCCCGAGTTGCGGATGCGCGGGACCGTTGCCGGGCTGGCGCGGCTGGCGGAAAAAGGCTGGGTGACGGAGGACGCCGCGCAGCGCCTGAGCGCGCATTACGTGGCCCACCGCGAGGTCGAGCACCGGGTGCAGATGATCGGCGATGCGCAGACCCATGACCTGCCCGGCACGGCCGACGGGATGGCACGGCTGGCGGCGCTGATGGGCTGTGATCAGGCCGCGCTCGAGCGCGATCTCACGGCGCGGCTGACCGAAGTGCACCAGCTGACAGAGGGGTTCTTTGCGCCCGACGTTCAGGACGAGGCCGTGCCCGATGTGCCAAAGGCCTTTTCCCAAAGCCCCTTGCCGCAGCGTTGGCGCAGCTATGCCTGCCTGCGGTCGGAGCGGGCGCAGGCGCTCTGGACCCGGGTCGAGCCAGAGATGCTGCGCCGCCTTGCCGGGACAGCGCGCCCGGACGAAGCGCTGGCCGCCTTTGATGGGTTTCTCGCCGGGTTGCCTGCCGGGGTGCAGTTGTTTTCCCTGTTCGAGGCCAATCCGCAGTTGATGGACCTGCTCGCGGACATCGTGGGCACGTCGCCGGATCTTGCCCGCTACCTGTCGCGCAACGCGGGGGTGTTTGACGCGGTGATCGCGGGGGATTTCTTCAGCCCATGGCCGGGCGAGACGGCGCTG
Source organism: Sagittula sp. (assembly GCA_042088665.1). GTDB lineage: Bacteria > Pseudomonadota > Alphaproteobacteria > Rhodobacterales > Rhodobacteraceae > JBELMB01. Next base: position 3,638 of record JBELMB010000276.1, on the reverse strand, counting down.
TTGGGCATGCTGGAGGACCAGCTGTCCTCCGAGGCGGACTACGAGCGGCGGCTGGATCTGGCGCGGCGCTGGACGAAGGAATGGCATTTCCGCATTGGCGTGCATCTCTTGCGCGGGCTGATGACGGCGCAAGAGGCCGGGCAGGCCTATGCGGATCTGGCGGGGGCTGTTCTGGCGGCGCTCTGGCCCGTGGTGCAAGAGAGCTTTGCCGCCAAACACGGACCGCCGCCGGGGCGCGGTGCGGTGGTTCTGGGCATGGGAAGCCTTGGGTCGGGACGGCTGCACGCGCGCTCTGATCTGGATGTGATCGTGATCTATGATGCGCAGGGGGTCGACATGTCCGAAGGTCGGCGGCCCCTGCCGGCGCGCAGCTATTACGCGCGGCTGACGCAGGCGCTGATCACCGCGATGACCGCGCCCATGGCAGAGGGCAAGCTTTATGACGTGGACATGCGGTTGCGCCCGTCGGGCAACCAGGGGCCTGTGGCGACCTCCTGGCAGGCCTTTCAGACCTACCAGCGCGAAGAGGCCTGGACATGGGAACATCTGGCGCTGACGCGGGCGCGCGTCATGGCGGGCCCTGCGGGCCTTGCGGCAGATGTCGAGCGTTTCCGGCTGGAATTGCTGGGCAGGCCGCGCGCCCGGGACAAGGTGCTGGGCGATGTGGCGGCGATGCGGGCAAGGCTCGCCGCTGCGAAGGGCGGTGGCGGCGTCTGGGACGCAAAGCTGGGACCGGGTCGCATGATGGACATCGAACTGCTGGCGCAGGCTGTGTCCCTGACCTCGGGCGTGCCTCAGCGACGGGTGGCGGAGGCATTGAGGGCGAGTTTGGATGAGGCGTCGGGTGTTGCCCATGAGGGCGCGCAGGACCGGATGCGCAGGCTGGACCCCGAACCGCTGGTGGCCGCCTATGAGCTGGCCTGGGCGGTGCAGATCGGGACCCGGCTTGTCAGCGAAAAGGCGTTTGTGCCCGAGGCCGCGCCGGATGCGGGGGTCGGGACCGATGTGATCCAGACTCGTGTGGGACAGGCAGATGCAGCACAGGCCGTTGTAACACAGGCCGATGTCGCCCCGACCGATTCAGCCCAGACCGATTCAGCACGGGCCGATTCAACCCAGACCGATGCAGCGCAGGCCAATGCAGCACAGGGCCGCGCGGCAGAGATGGGTGCAGGGCAGGGCGCATGTGCTTTTCTCTTGCGGTTGACAGAGATGTCGGATTTGGCAGCGCTGGAGTCGGCCCTGACGCGGCACAGCGCGGCGGCAGCGGCCATCATCGACGCGGTGCTGCCGCAAGGAGGACAGGCATGAAAGGCGATGAGATCGACCCCAAGGCGCTGATCGCCGAGGCCTATAACATCGAAGGCATCACCCCCGAGGAATGCCGTTCTATCTTTCTGGACTGGGCGTTGTCCGTTCCGGTGGATGCAAAGATGCAGGACCTGATCGAAGCGCTTCTGGCGCGACACGGCACGACAGACCATCCCATGACGGTGGTCCTGCAGGACGGCATGGCAGCGCGCGCGGCCCCGCGGCGGCGCGGAGGGTGGCGCAGCCGTCCCCGGAGCTGACGCCTTGGCGGCCGGGCCCGCGTGAAAACGCTGGGGCGCTCCTTGGTGTGCTCTCTGGTGTGCTCTCTGGGCGGCTCTGGCGTCAACATTGGCCCTGTGGGCTGTTCGCGTATGCTTGGGCCTTGAGCGCGCAAAGGGCGAGGCGGGGGCCGTGGTGCAGGTCATGGCGCGCTTGCGCCAACAGGGGCCTCCCTTGAAACACCGCCACCAACACAAACCCCCACGGCGCCGGGATGGGCCGCGGAGGTGTCTTGTTCAGAGTATCGCCTGAAGGCGGGCCTCAGCCGTAAGCGACCTGGGCCGCGTTCTGTGCAAGCGCGGTGATCGTGTCCCAATCGCCGGCCATCACGGCCTCCTTTGGGGCCACCCAGCTGCCGCCAACGCACAGCGTGTTCGACAGGCTCAGGTATTGCGCGACATTGTGCGGGCCGATGCCCCCGGTGGGGCAGAAACGGATCTGGGGCAGGGGGGCGCCGATGGCCTTCAGCGCGGGGGCGCCGCCACTGGCTTCGGCCGGAAAGAACTTTTGCACCGTGTAGCCACGTTCCAGCAGGCGCATGGCCTCCGTGGCGGTGGCGGCACCGGGCAGGAGCGGCAAGTCATGCGCTTCGCAGGCATCAAGCAGCGTGTCGGTGGCCCCGGGTGCGACGCCAAAGCGGGCGCCTGCGGCCTTGGCGGCGGCCACGTCATCGGGGGTGAGCAGGGTGCCTGCGCCGACAACGCCGCCTTCGACCTTGGCCATGGCGGCGATGGCGTCGAGGGCTGCGGGGGTGCGCAGGGTCACTTCGAGCGCGGGCAGTCCGCCCTTGACGAGGGCCGCCGCAAGGTCGGCTGCGCGGCTGGCGTCATCGATGACGAGCACGGGGACCACGGGGGCCAGGCGGCAGATGCGTTCGCTTTCGAGGCTGGCGTCGGCTGGGGTCATCGGGGCACCTATTTTTTTGAGTATTTCTGAAACAGAGAAGCAGGCAGGGTCACACGACCACGCCTGCACCCGTGGAGGCAAGCCCCACGTTGGCGCGGAAGGCTGCAAAGAGTTCGCGTCCGACGCCGTGGCCATTGTTTGACAGGTCCGCGGTGACGGGGGTGCGGCTGTCGAAATCGCTGGCGAGGGTTTCCAATGTGCCGGTCGTGGCGTCGAGGCGTATGATGTCACCGTCGCGCAGGCGGGCGAGGGGGCCGCCGTCAGCCGCCTCGGGCGCGACGTGGATGGCAGAGGGCACTTTGCCCGATGCGCCGGACATGCGGCCATCGGTGACCAAGGCCACCTTGAGGCCGCGGTCCTGCAGCACGGCAAGCGTCGGTGTGAGGCCGTGCAATTCCGGCATGCCGTTGGATTTGGGGCCCTGAAAGCGCACCACGATCACGGTGTCCGAGGTGAACTCCCCGGCCTTGAACGCCGTCTTGACGCTGTCCTGATCCTGAAAGATGCGGGCGGGGGCCTCGATCACGTGGCGTTCGGGGGCGACGGCGGAGACCTTGATCATGCCCTGGCCGAGGTTTCCGGACAGTTGCTTGAGGCCGCCGGAGGCCTGAAAGGGGTCTTTGGCGGAGCGCAGGATGCGATCGTTCTCTGTCTGTTTCGGACCGTCGCGCCATGTCAGCGCGCCTTCGTTGAGTTGGGGCTCTTGTGCATAAAGGTGCAGCCCGTCGCCTGCCACCGTCTTGACGTCCTCGTGCAGGAGGCCCGCGTCAAGGAGATCGCCCACGAGGAACTGCAGCCCGCCCGCGGCGTGGAAATGGTTCACATCGGCCAGCCCGTTCGGGTAGACCTTGGCCATCAGCGGCGTGACGGAGGAGAGTTCGTCGAAATCTTCCAGCGTCAGGGCGATGCCTGCGGCGCGGGCCATGGCGGGCAGGTGGATGACAAGATTGGTGGAGCCGCCCGTCGCCATCAGCCCGACGATGCCGTTCACAAAGGCCTTTTCGTCAAGGATGTCGCAGACCGGGCGATAGTCGTTGCCCAAGGCCGTGATCTGGAGCGCGCGTTCGGTGCCGGCGACGGTCAGGGCCTCGCGCAGCGGCGTGCCGGGATTGACAAAGCTGGTGCCGGGCAGGTGCATCCCC
>JBELMB010000058.1:25372-27590 GCA_042088665.1 Sagittula sp. | reverse complement strand
ATATTCGCACGACGCCGTCCTGTTTCTGAAGCCGGTTGGCGACATTCTCCGCACCGTCTTCCAGCGCGCCAAGGATCCTGCGGGCAATGGGCAACAACTCTCGCGTGGCTTCGGTGGGCGCGACGCCCTTGGCATGGCGAAAAAACAGATCCGTCTCGAGCAGTTTCTCCAACTCCTGCACAAGCAGGGAGATCGCCGGCTGCGACATGTTCACGGCCTGCGCCGCGCGCCGCATGCTGCCCACCTCGGCGAGTGTCACCAGAACCTGCATGTGCCGGAACTTTGCCTTGACGACAAAACGGTTCAATAGCGTGTTGGCGCTTGGGGGCATCGTATCATGGTTCCTTATCCCTACCCTGCCCCAATTATTATCTGCCTATATCCCGGCTTGTTAAGCTAAATCTGGCCATTCGGTGAGCGAGGCTGTGCCAGCACGCCCTATGCCGTTGAAAATATAAAGGATCCGGTGGTGAGCCTGTTAGATTTGACCCCGAAGCCCACGACCCTGCCCAATGGCATCGTGTTGAACCATGTCCGCGCCGGGGCGGGCCCGACGATGATCTTTGTGCATGGCGCCATGGGCGACTGGCGCGCCGCAGCACCGCAATGGGAGACCTTTGTCACTTCGTTCGATTGCATCTCTTACAGTCGCCGCTACAGCCACCCGAACCCCAACCCGATGACCTCGCGCCAACACAACGCGCTGGTCGATGCCGAGGATCTCGAGGGATTGATGGACGCGCTTGGGGTGGTTCAGGCGATCCTCGTCGGCAGTTCCTATGGCGGGTTCACGGCTCTGGCGATGGCGCTGCGCGCACCCGAACGGGTCATGGCCGTGGTCTCTGTCGAGGCCCCGATGATGCGCTATGCGCAGCGGACGCAAGACGGCGCCGCCATCGCGAAGGCATTCCGCGAGGCCGCCGCCCGTCCTGCGCAAGAGGCGTTCGAACGGGGCGACGACCGGACAGGCGTGATGATCCTGACGGGTGGCATCATCGGCAAGAAGGCGGATGACATTCCAGCCCATGTGCTCGACCGACGGATGCAGAATGCAAAGGCCGCGCGCAGTCTCGCGCTTTCGGATGACGAATTCCCGCTGTTGGACGACACCGCCCTCGCGGGGTTGCAAATGCCGGTCTTGCTGATGTCCGGCGCGCAAACAACACCGATCCACGCCACGATCTTTGCGTCGGTGTGCAGCGCCATGCCCAAGGCCAAGGTGCGCATTGTCGACGGCAGCGGCCATTCGGTGTCACAGCAAAAACCCGACGTCTTCAACGCCGAGGTCCTGCAATTCCTGACGGAAAGCGGCCTGCTCGTGTCTCGCCAGACCGCCTTGGCGGCCAGAGAACCCGCCAATCCCTAGACTGTCAGGTCCGGATCCTTTCCATCCTCTGACAAGACGGCCTTCTCCCTAGCCGCCCAATCTCCCTGTCCGCCCAGAGCCTCTATCCGCCCAGAACAAGGTTCGGCAACCAGGTCGACAGGGCAGGCACGAAGGTCACAAGCATCAGCAAGACCAGCATGATCAGAAAGAACGGCACCGTGCCGCGCAGCACCTCTGCCACCGGGCGGCCCGTCACGTTTGACATCACGAACAGGTTCAGCCCGATGGGCGGCGACAGCAGCGCCAGTTCGATGTTGATGACCATGACCACGGCAAAATGAGTCATGTCGATGCCCAGTTCGCGCACCACGACAAAGACCACGGGCAAGACAATCAGAATGATTGCAACGCCTTCAAGGAACATTCCCATGATCAGAAGGCAGCCGTTCATGATCAGAAGGAACTGCCAGGCCTTCAGGTTGCTCTCGACGATGGAGGTGGCGAAACTCTGGGGTACGCCGGATTTGATGATCCATGCGGACAAGAGCGTCGCCCCCATGATGATCAGAATGATGACAGAGGTCCTGTCGATCGCCTCGGTCAACATGCCGGGGATGTCCCGCAGCCTCGCAGTGCGGTAGACCAGCAAGACCGCGACCAGCGCGCACAGAACACCAAGCACAGCCGCCTCGGTCAGGGTGACAAAGCCGCCGTAGATGCCACCAAGGACCACGACCGGGATCAGAAAGGCCGGAAATGCATGAACATTCGTGCGCACGAATGCACGCGCGCCCACCAAGGGTTCGGCCTTGCCGCCGACCTTGTTGGCCACGAGGAAGATGTAGATCGAGAAAAGCCCCGCCTGCAAAAGCCCCAGATCGGAAGAGCGTC